>DASVUU010000001.1:0-1918 GCA_036386935.1 Cytophagaceae bacterium
AATTTTATGGAAGCTAATTTACATTGGGATCTATAATTTGGCCACAACGGCTTCTTTATTGTACTTATTTCTGTATTCCAAGGGGGACTTTCCAGTGATTTTTCGGAACGCCTCACGGAATGCTTTTACATCCGAGTAGCCGACATCATACATCACTTCATTAACGGTTTTTCGACTTGTTTCGAAAGCTTTCTTTGCTGCTTCAATTTTTACACGTTGCGAATATTCTACAGGCGTGTTACCGGTAGCTTTAATAAATCTTCGGTCAAAATTCCTCCTGCCCACCGAAAACTTAGACGACAGTTCTTCCATCAGAATTTTCTCGTGCACTTTGCTTTCAATGTATTCTTGCGCCTTTTTTACGAGGTCATCGCTGTGAAGTTTTTGTCCCGTGAAGATTACAAATTCTGATTGGCTGTTCCTATCCATTTCGATTTGAAAAACTTTGGAACAAAAAATTGCCGTTGGTCTGTCGAAGTATTTTTCTACAAGGTAAATAATAAGGTTCAAAAATGAGTAAGCACCTCCATTGGTATATACGCCTTTCTCATCCGTAATCAATTTATCTGCCTGTAAATTGACTTTTGGGAACATGGCCCCGAAGTTTTCAATGGCCGACCAGTGAGTAGAACAACTCTTTCCGTCTAACACCCCACTTGATGCTAATATGAAGGCGCCAGTGCAAATGGAGGCCACTTCTGCCCCATTGTCATATTGTTTCTCGATCCAATCTATCATCGGCTTGTTTTTCTTCACCGCTGTTTCATAATTATGGTTCAAAGAGGGAATAACGACAAGGTCTGTTTTTTTAATGGCAGAAATATTAGTATGTGGTTTAACTGTAAACAAACCATCATAGTATTCAACGCTTTTGGAAATGCCTGCTACCTGTATTGCGTATGACTTTTTCCCACCCTGTTTCTTGCAATACTCATTAGCTCGCGAAAATATCTTGTACGCACCAACAATGCTACTGAGGTTATTTCCCTCACCATCAGGAACAAGAATTGTAATGTGTTTCATAGGAACCATTTTCTTAAAGGTATAAAAAGACAATGTCCAAATCAACCCCTAATAATGTCCATTTGGCAACCTACGGAAGTAAGTTAAAGTCAATACCTTTGACTAAAGGATGGTAAGAAAAGACCAGGAATCAACCCCATCTCTAGCTTTCTAGGTAATTCTTTTCACCTTTTAGTTTAGACAACCTTAAGCTAAATCAAACAAAACATCTATGGCAACTAACAACTTTACAATTAATCTTTTCTCTGAGCAAACACCTGAACAGGTCTTCCAAACTATCAATAACGTTGGCGGCTGGTGGTCGGGATATTACGGCGAGCAAATTAAAGGAAATACACAAAACCTCAATGATGAATTTAGCTTCACTGCCGGGGAAGGAGCCCATTTTTCTCAACATAAACTGATAGAAGTGATACCAAATCAGAAAATAGTTTGGCTTACCACCGACAGCTATTTGAACTTCATTGAAAAAGGGAATGAGTGGACTGGAACTAAAGTAATATTTGAAATTGCGGCAAAAGAAAACAACATCCAACTCACCTTTACACATGAAGGTTTAACGCCTGACATTGAATGTTATGAAGCTTGTAGCACAGCCTGGACTTCATATTTAAACAACAAACTATCACCATTGATAAATGAGGGTCGTAAGGAATAAAATACAAGATATCAATAACCGTCATTAAAAACATTCCATTCAGACATTATTAAAATGAAAAGAAAAATACTGGTTGCTTTACTTGCGTCTTCGCTTATAGGGTGTAATCAAGGAACCATCACAAACTCGGAAAAAGAAAATATTAATAACAATACAAATAAAACTAATCAAAACATGGATAATAAAAGCTTTACAGCAACCATCGTGGTTGACAAAACCCCAGACGTAGCTTTCAAT
>DASVUU010000002.1:0-7537 GCA_036386935.1 Cytophagaceae bacterium
CCAGCGCCGGAAATCAGGAGAAGCTTACATTTTCCATCCCATTGCAGTCGCTAAAATTGTAGCTTCAGAAATTGGTTTAGGCCCAACTTCAATTGCCGCGGCATTAATGCATGACGTGGTAGAAGACACTCCTATTACCGTTGAAGATATCGAGAAACTTTTTAATCCAAAAGTGGCACAGCTGGTAGAAGGGCTTACCAAAATTTCGCAGGTACAAAAGGACATGAATATTTCCCTGCAGGCAGAGAATTTCAGGAAAATGCTACTGACACTAAATGATGATGTACGCGTAATACTGATCAAACTTGCAGACAGGCTGCACAATATGCAAACCATGGATTCCATGGCCGAATACAAGCAGACCAAAATTGCTTCGGAAACATTGTACATTTATGCGCCGCTTGCCCACAGGCTGGGCCTTTACAACATCAAAACAAAATTAGAAGACTTAGGCCTTAAATATACTGAACGCCAGGTCTATAATGACATTGTCAGTAAGATTAAAGAAACCAAGGAAGAGCAGGATAAGTATATCAAAGATATTTCAGACGTATTAAAACAATCCCTAGATGCAGAAGGCATAGACTATATTATCAAAGGCCGCCCAAAATCCATTTACTCCATACGGAGAAAAATGAAAGCACAAAACGTAAGCTATGATGAGGTGTATGATAAGTTTGCACTACGCATCGTCTACAAATCCAATAATCCCCACGATGAAAAGTTCCTGGCCTGGAAAATTTATTCCATAGTAACCGATCATTACCGGCCCAGCCCGAGCCGTTTGCGTGACTGGATTTCTTCTCCCAAATCTACCGGTTATGAAGCGTTGCATATTACCGTAATGGGCCCAAAAGGGCGTTGGGTAGAAGTCCAGGTACGTAGTGAACGAATGGACGAAATTGCAGAAAAAGGCTATGCCGCACATTACAAATACAAACAAGGCGGAACTGAAGAGAGCGGACTTGATATCTGGCTGAATCTGTTAAAAGAAGCCCTTGAAAATCAGGAAACCAATGCCGTAGATTTTGTAGAAGATTTCAAAATGAACCTGTATTCCAAGGAGATCTTTGTATTTACACCAAAAGGGGAAATCAAATCACTGCCCAAAGGCGCCACATCACTGGATTTTGCCTTTAGTATACATTCCGCTGTTGGTTTGCATACCAGGGGTACACGTGTTAACGGAAGATTAGTCCCGCTAAATTATGAACTCAAAAGTGGTGACCAGATAGAGGTCATTACTTCACCAAACCAAAAACCCACTTCCCACTGGCTTGATTATGTGACAACCGCCAGGGCAAAAAATAAAATAAAGAGTGTCCTGAACGAAAATATGAAGAAGACTGCCGAAGAAGGCAAAGAACTTCTAACACGTAAATTAAGGCATCTCAAAATAACAATGAATGAAGCCATTGTTAATGAACTTGTTGTTTACTTTAAACTTAAAACAAGCCTTGATCTATTTTACAGAATGGGCATAGGCACCATCGAAAACCAGCAATTAAAAGAATATGCTGCCCTAAAAAGCAATTCCATTATTAATTTCTTTAAAAATAAAATTAAGCGGTCCCCATCGATACAACCCGAACAGATTCATAGGGACGAGCTAAGCAATAATTTTGATATGCTCGTTTTTGGTGCCGATCAGGACAAACTCGATTACAAACTTTCTTCCTGTTGCAACCCCATCCCCGGAGACGAAGTTTTCGGTTTTATTACCATTAACGAAGGGATAAAAGTGCATAAAAAAGACTGCCCCAATGCGATCAGTCTGCAATCCAATTACGCGTACCGTATCATTCCTGCAAAATGGATCGACTCCTCACAACAGGAATTTAAAGCAACGCTCGATATAACAGGAATGGACAGCCTTGGCCTTACCAACGAGCTTACCAGGATCATATCCAGTAATATGAACGTAAACATACAAAGTATTTCATTAAGTAGCGAAGCCGGTATTTTTAAAGGACAGGTTGCCGTTATTGTCCAGAATAATACCATCTTAAAACGCTTGATAGAAAACATAAAAAAAATAGACGGTATCGATAAAGTAACCCGTGTGTACAATTAAACATGATCGGGAAATCGAATTTATCAGAAGCCAATCCCGCTTTTCTCTCCAAGTCCTCAGGTGAAAGGCTTTTTTTCCAAGCCAAAAAACGAGCTTCCGTTGGTCGCTGTTCTTTGGCAGGAAAAAATAGCCTTTCACCTTCCGGGCTTTTCGTTGCAATCGGGGCTAAAAATCGTATCACAATCGCGTTTCTTGAGCCAATTTGTTAAACCTATACAATTCAATAAATCAGAAACTTGATACTTAAATAAAATAATTATATTTGTCCTATGACTTTAATATCCGTAGATAACAGTAAAAATCAAGATATTGTAAAAAATGTTTTTACATTGTATCTCGAAAAAAATGGGCATCGTAAAACACCTGAACGTTATGCCATCCTTCAGGAAATTTACGATAGTGAAGAACATTTTGATATAGAAAACCTCTACATCAAAATGAAAAACAAAAACTATCGCGTAAGCAGGGCCACATTATACAATACCATAGAATTACTTTTGGACTGTGCACTGGTACGAAAACACCAGTTTGGGCAAAACCAGTCCCATTATGAGAAATCCTATTTCGACAAACAGCACGATCATATTATTATGACCGATACCGGTGAAGTGATTGAGTTTTGTGATCCCAGGATTCAACAAATAAAAAAAACAATAGAAGAAATTTTTGATATTGAAATCACCAACCACTCCTTATATTTGTACGGTCATAAGAAAAAAGGCACAGACGATTTAAATAATCTGAACTACAACGAAAACAACTAACAACAAACAAATGGCCGTAGATTTATTACTGGGATTGCAATGGGGAGATGAAGGAAAAGGAAAAATTGTAGATGTACTCACATCAAAATATGATATCATAGCCCGGTTCCAGGGCGGCCCGAATGCAGGGCATACCTTAGAATTCGATGGAATAAAACATGTTTTAAGAACTATCCCATCGGGAATTTTTCATGAAAAATCTATTAACATCATTGGCAACGGAGTCGTAATAGACCCAATAGTATTCCAAAAAGAAATCGAAGGCCTGGCGGCATTTAATATCGATATCAAGTCACGGTTGATTATCTCAAGAAAAGCCCATTTAATACTGCCTACACACCGTTTACTCGATGCAGCTTCTGAAGCATCAAAAGGGAAAGCAAAAATCGGTTCCACGCTCAAAGGGATTGGCCCCGCATATATGGACAAAACCGGAAGAAACGGGATCAGGGTAGGAGATATCGAACTGGAAAATTTCAAAGAACGCTACCGTTCCCTTGCAGACAAGCATGAGTCCATGATAAAATTCTATGATGTTACGGTACAATACAACCTTGCCGAAATGGAAAAAGAATTTTTTGAAGCCATTGAAGAATTAAAAAAGCTGGATTTCATTGACAGTGAAGAATATTTACATCAGGCCCAAAAAGCAGGGAAATCCATACTTTGCGAAGGTGCCCAGGGTTCCTTATTAGATGTTGATTTCGGGACATATCCTTTTGTAACCTCATCTAATACCACAGCAGCAGGGGCCTGTACAGGATTAGGTATCGCACCCAACAAAATTGAAGAAGTCTACGGGATATTCAAAGCCTATACCACCCGTGTAGGCAGCGGCCCGTTCCCAACAGAACTGTTTGATGAAGATGGTGCCACTATGGCAAAAGTAGGCAATGAATTCGGTTCCGTAACCGGGCGCCAGAGGCGTTGCGGGTGGCTGGATCTGGTAGCCCTAAAATATGCTGTGCAGGTAAATGGGGTAACACAATTGATGATGATGAAAGGCGATGTACTTTCGGGTTTTGAAACATTAAAAGTATGTACTTCCTATAATTATAAAGGCAACACGATTCATCATTTACCTTACAATATCGAAGAAGAAAATGTATCACCTGTTTTTAAAGAATTCAAAGGCTGGAAAGCAGACTTAACCGGTATGACAACCTATGCTGAACTTCCTGAAGAATTAAAAGCATATATTGAATTTATAGAAAATACACTGCAAGTGCCTATTAAAATTGTTTCTGTAGGACCGGATAGAAAACAAACCATCTTAAAGTGATGAAATTTGTGTTATCCTTGCAGATGTACTTCAAAATATTGCTAGTTTTCCAAGATCTTAATCATTGAGTCATTATGTTTGTTCTTCTGCTTCGGGTTTTGCAATTACTCAACTTAACTCTTTGTTTTTTAGAATTTACTGGCAGACGTAAGTAGATCCACAACTGCTTGCGGTAAAAACTAGTTATAAGTTACAATCGCTGACACCCAATTGCCCATCCAGTGCTGCTTTAGCGTTTTGTCAAACTGCATCATGCCGTCGAGAACCGCTTCCGGATACAACAAGGAGTCTGTTAAATTGAGGGCTTCGACAAGTTTCGACAAAGGAAAGCAACTTGATTGGATCAGGCTATCTCGGATCTCACATGCTAATTTTGGGTCATCAAACTCCAAGTGCATCGGCTCTGACACTGGCAACAGAATACCACCTAGACAGTCCTTCTTGCAATCAAGTGCAGACGGACTAAAGCTGAAGGTTATTCCATCGGTTCGCAAGATACTCACCTCTCCTGTGCGGGTATTGCGTATAGCTGTCAAAGCGCCAATCTCCCTACTTTTCACAAAGCTCATTACATTAGTCATATGCTGAATGCGCCGCTCAGCCCAGAAAGCCCCCCAATTAGAAGCCGATAAGCAGCGTGCATGGCACCAGCCAAAGGCACCTTGCTGGTAAGCGTCATCGCTTTCGTTCAGCAAGTAGGTGTCGAGCTTGTCAAACTGACCCTCCAACTCAAGAACTGGGCGTTTGCATATAAAACAGTGCTTTACATTCATATCTTTACTTTTGATTGAGCACTTTAATCTGGTAAAATGCAGTACCTTCTCCACCCTCTAAACAAATAAACACATCTAAATTTAGGGGTTCAAATTGCATTACTATCCCTTTTCCATAGTTTTCATAATTCATATTAATTACATCGGCTAATTCAGCCAGAAAATTAATAATGTCTGCATTCGGGTTAACAAGTTCTTTAAATAAAAATTCTATCTTACCGGTTGTATTTCCATTTAATCTCTTTAGGTTTAATTCCTCGAAGCTCTGCTTCGATTTTTTTTAGCCACAGATTAAAAGATTAAAAAATGATTTTAGAAAATTTGTGAATCTGCGGTTATTATTTTATTAATACCTCTGGGGCTCTGCCCCGAGGTAGTTTATTATATTTTGCCAAAAACCTATAAACCATGATGGTGTGTTATTAGGCAAGTCTAAAGCATTGCCTTCAATCATTTCATCGATTGACTCTTTGATAGCTCTATCTGGTTCCTTACCATTTAACTTTTGGTAGAGCTCAATAATTAGGCTTATTAGGCTTAAATTACCCATTTTAATTTTTTTACGATTAAATTATTTACTCAGAAAGACTAGGGTTAGAATACCCGGTATCAGCCAGCAGCTTTTTTATACGCTCATTTTCGCTTGGTTTCTATAAATTATATGTCTAATCTATATCACGTCCTGCGCTCCAGGTAAGTATCTTTTCCATATTTAAATGTTTTTCAATAGTGTTGTTGACCAATTATTATTTGAAGATTCAATATTCTTTGATCTCATCATCAGTTCTGTTTACATTATGAACCATTTTATCTAACCATCCCACTTCTAAACCACAGATGACTAAGTTCCAGCAAGCGGCAAGTTGCTCTTCTTCGGGTTGCAACGCTTGGGCAAGCTGTATGAGCTTCTCATTATTCATAGCTATCAATTCAACTTTACTTCAACTTATTGGCTTCTAAAAATCCATAACGTCCCGCATCCGGATAATCCGGGGCATCGACACCTTCAAATTCTGCTGGTATTTGGTCTTCGAGACGGTGAAGAAAAGTGGATAAGCGTGGACCATTCATGGTAGCAAGTTCAGTATTATCGCGACATCGCCCCCAAGAAAGGGGAGCATAGATATCAACCTCAAGAGAGAAAGAAAACCAGATTGGATCCTCATTATCGGTGTAAAGGCTGCCATTATCATCTAACTCAATTACGAAGAAAATGGTCCCACCAGACTTAACCTCTAGCTTTTTCTGCTTACCATCGATGCCCAATTCCACACAGTGAAGCATCAGATCGAAGTTGACGTGTACTACATCATCAGTTTTTTGCAAAAAGTCCAAAAGTTCTGTATGTGACATTGCCCCCTGACAATCCTCTATCACTAATGTATCTTCACCGCGGCTGCGGGTATTGATTTTTATGGACTCAACCTCCGCAAAGTTTTTAAGAGCATAAAGCACACGTTCGATTTTCTCTGCAATCCAGTTCCTGCGATACTCATCATCCGCCAGCAGCTTTTTCATATGCTCAGCCTCACTTGATTTCCATAAATTATATGTCCAATCTACAAGACCGCTTCCCGCACGCCAGGTAAGTATATCTTCCATACTTAAATGTTTTTTAATAGTATTGCTAACTGGTTATTATTTGAAGATTCAATATTCTTTGATTCATCATCAGTGCTTTCCACATTATGAACCATTTTATCTAACCAAACGTAAGACTCTTCATTTATATTTCTAGCAACCTCCAAGTTTATATTAGCTTTAGGTTAGGAAGAAGCAAAATTGCAATACAAATTTATAAAAAAACTAAAAACTTTTTTGAAAGGAAATAAAAAGGACAAAGCAGTAATGAAACTACTTTGTCCTGTAAGGTCGGGGTGGCAGGATTCGAACCTGCGGCCTCCTGCTCCCAAAGCAGGCGCGATAACCGAGCTACGCTACACCCCGTATACCATTTGCACCAGGTGGTGCAATAGCGAGTGCAAATATACTATAAAAATCCGTAATGCATTATAAAAAAGTTGCCCATTACATTATAAATTAGTATAATGTATTGATTTCAGTAAATAAATTATGAGCAACTTTGAAGTAAAGTACAAATTAATTTTAGGGAAATTGCAAAAATTAGAGTTTGATACTAACTATTATTTTAAACCCATACAACCTAAACTATTTGATTTATATTTAGTTATAGTTAATATCACGGCAGAATTTTTAGATTCTGAATATTATTATTTAGAAATCTGAAAGTGACCTATTTGTTTAATAAAATTGAAGTAGTGTTTATAATAAACGAAAAAGAAATTTATTTTTCTGGATGGAAAGGATAAGAAAAGAATTAGCATTAAAATTCAATGAATTTGAAGATCATTTTGTGGTTGATTCAATGCCATTAGAAGTATGCAAATTATCCCGGGCAACACGTTCAAAATATGTAAGGAGATTGACAATGCAATACCCAATACAGGATATTGTACCTTTCAAAAAAGTCATTTTTATGACTAAACTTCATGCAGTTTGCTCATTTTTCGAGTTTTCAAGGCTTTGACTTGTCCTGCATCTGTTCATGATATTCATTATTCGAAAGATATTAAAGCACAAATGGCTCATTGTTTTTTACTTGACATAGAGGTTATTTATCTGT
>DASVUU010000003.1:0-4328 GCA_036386935.1 Cytophagaceae bacterium
TGGTATTGAATTATGCCTGTACATCTTACGGAATTGGTGGTGATTTGTATGACCAAGGTTTTCTGACCTCCCTACTAAATAAATTTACATATTATGGATTCTTTTCTGACGGATTTTATAAGGATCTGCCGAACTTCTACCCGCCTTTGTACTATTATCTGCTGAGCGTATGCGCAAATTTATTAAATGACCAGCCCTATAAGTATTTAAAATATGGAATGGCCTTGGCCGCATTTTCCATTCCCTTTATCACATTTAAGTTGTGGAGAAATATAGTAAATAGTAACACAGCACTTATTTTAAGTTTTTCCATTTTGGTTTACCAAGACTGGCATAAGACCGCAGCTTGGATTGCATTAGTGTTGGCTATACCATTTTGGCTCTACTTCGTAGAAAGGGTTCTCTCACCTAAAAAGTTTTCTCTTTTGAATTATTTTGTGGGTGGGTTTTTAGGGGCAATATTATTTCAATTTCAGTATTATTGGTTTATGCTTTTGATAATAGCATCAATTATTACATCGATATCGAACTTAATTTTAATAAAAGATAAATCGAAGTTTTTGTATGAAGCTAAACATAAATTAATCATGTATTCGCTCGCTGGACTACTAAGTCTTCATTACATAATACCCTATGCGCTAAGCATGGTTAGGAATGGAAGTGAGCCTATGCAGAACCGTTGGTATGATGATGGTATGGGGAATTTTCCTTTCCCCTTTTTCGACCTAAATTTTATATCAATATTATGGCTGCTGGGGCTTGTTTACAACATTTCAATATGGAAACTTAATAAGCTTGCGATTAATCTTTGCATTCTCCTCTTAAGCGCATATTTGTGGTACGGGCTTGGGATGATCATGGTCCTATTGAAGGTTCCAATCCTTCATTTCAAAATGATTTATCCTATTAGATATATTCTAACGTTAATTACTCTGCATTCTTTTGCTCATGTAATG
Organism: Cytophagaceae bacterium; assembly: GCA_036386935.1. Taxonomy (GTDB): domain Bacteria; phylum Bacteroidota; class Bacteroidia; order Cytophagales; family Cytophagaceae; genus DASVUU01. The sequence goes on from DASVUU010000003.1 coordinate 957, forward strand.
TATAAAAGGTCCTTTTCTAATAAATACAAACAACAAATCTGTGTAATCGGATTAATAGCTGTAGGATTTTTCGGCTTCTCATTTCAAAGAATGGATACTCAAGGTGCTCTTAATTCAACTTACCCGAGTCGCGAAATCTTGATTTTGGAAGAACTTACACTAGGTAAATATAAAGATAAGGTTTTCCTTACCTCCAAAAATATTGAGAAATTAAATTCTTATTTACCTATTTTTTCCTTCTATAATTGGATTCATTATGCCCACCCTGCCGCCCTCCACCAATCGCGAACAAATTATTTAGACAAACTCGCCAAACTAAAAGATAAGGAAATTTTTGCTTACGCTTTAATGAATAACCGTTACAATAAGGTTGATTACTTATACTTTGATAGTAACATAAACGAAATACAATTAGCAAAGGATTATTTTCCTTTTTTAGATGTATATAACATATCTTTAAGAGCTGAATTGTTTGATCCTCAAAATTTTGACAATCGTAACAAGGATAATTATTATTTATACGAAGTAAAACATAGGACAAACCTCTTCTTACACTTTAAGAAGTTAGATGCCTATATTGATCACGATCTAATTACTCTTTTCGGCCTAAAATCTTTGTTTGGAAAGGATCTATCGCAAAATTTTGATCTAATCTCGTCTACCGCGCTAGAAAAGGAAATTCTCGGACGTGTGCAATCAAAAAAACTAAATTTAGGAGAACTAGAAAGATTAGACAATATAACCTCTACTATTGATTACAAACTAGAACATGATGACAAAATCGAGAAACTTGTCAATCCGCACATATGGAAGTCTATAGGAGCGTTCACTGTAGATACGCTGTCTTTAAGATATGTTGGTCCGATAGAGCACGATAATAGCTCAAAGAATAAACAGGTGTTAAAAATGGATCCAACTTCAACAGGCCATGTGGTATTCGGTCCCTACCTAAGTTTATCACCAGGAGCCTACAAAGTTAAATTTGAATTAAAGACTTCTAATAACTTAATGAGAGATGAAATTCTTGTTTTAGATGTCTACCAAAACCCAGGATTGATATATGATACACGAAGGATACACTCAAATCAATTTAAACAAATCAATAAATATCAGGCATTTGATCTAATCTTCAAGACGCCAATAGATATTAATCAAGTTGAATTTCGAATTCTGTATAAGGGAAAGGATACGGTTTGGTTTGATAAAATAGAATTATTTAAGATGATTGAATGACAGTCATTCGAAGTTGCACTAGTTAATGATCTATTGATACATTTCTACATTGTCTCTTGTTTGTTATTCTACATTTTTTTAGGTTATATAGTCTTTTAATACAAATGAAATTTCATATAAATATTAGGTACCTATTAGTACTATTTCTTTGCACGATCGCAACCAAGACTCTTGCTCAGTGGGGATCTTTAGATAGGAACTTTGGTATTGATGGAATCAAGGACATTGATTTTGGGATTACGAGCGCGAATATTTCCACTCATGCGATGGTGCAGGACCAAAATGGGAATATCTTTGTTTCCGGCTATGCTGGAGACTTAGCGGTTGCAAAGACAGATTCCTATGGCAATTACGTCAAAAGTTTTGGTACAAATGGCTTAAGAGAATTCCAATTTCTATCGATTATGAATTTATTAATAATATTGCCTTAGACAGGTTTGGCAATGTCTACTTGGGCGGGTCAGCCCATTTTAATAATACAAGCCAATTTGTTGTAGTTAAAATTGATTCGCTTGGCAACCAAGTTGAAAGTTTGGGGAGCATGGCATTAAAACATTTACATTCAACAATAAATCGTCTTACTGCTCAGCGTTAGAAATTGGACGCAAAAATATATACCTCGGAGGTTATAGCGAAATAAACACCAAACCGTTGATTTGACTTTCAAGCGCCCGCTGTTATCAATTAATTCAAGTTTCAAAATTCCGTATAAGGGAAAAGAAACGGTTTGCTTGATAAGATAGAGTGATTTAAAATGATTAAGGAAAGAGAGTGCCTAGCTAAAAGGTCACATTTAGTAATATAAATGCAAATTAGTTTTAGAAGAGCTTAATTTATAATATTGAAATTTAGTACTTTAGTTAAAATAAATTTTACACCAGGCGTTTTAAAATCCATTAATGAAAAAACTCTTTTTCTTACTTCTTGTCATACACATTTCTCTTTACGCGCAAGCTCAATGGATATCAATTCCGCGGCCTGAAGGAACGCCGATTTATAAAGTATCTACTTATCAAAACGAGATATTTATAAGCGATTCGGACACAAATCTCTACCGTACTTCTGACTCTGGAAAAAACTGGATTAAGGTTAATACAGGTCTAAAATTTAAAACATCAATAACAGAACTATATAAAATAGGCGATGACAAGTTCTACGCGTTAAACTCCCAAGGTTATTTTCTATTTGCTAAGAGTAACTTTTCAAACTGGTCCCTGCACAAGCTGCCCGATCCATATTATTACGAAACTTCTTGTTTTTATTCAATTGGAGCTGTCAGCTACATAGTGAGTACTCGCAACAATAATAACGCGATATTTAAATCAAATGATCTTGGAGAAACTTGGACAAAATCTAGTCAAATATATATTGGTAATATACTATCCATATCAAGTATAAATAACAAAATGATCATTGGTACCACTAGTGGATGTTTTATTACAAATGATGAAGGCAAAACTTTAGATACTATACAGGCACTTAAAGGCCATGTAATAAACGTTTTGCAAAGGTCAGGAACACTCATTTACGCTGGAACAAACCAAGGTGTCTTCGTTTCGCCAGACGAAGGATTGAATTGGAGGAATATAAGAGTGGGGCTAAAAAGTCTGGAAGTAAATATGCTTAAGGTAAAGGATGAGGTATTATATGCAGGGACAACGAGAGGAATTTTTAAATTAAACGAAGATCAAAATGCTTGGATAGATTTAAACACTGGATTAGATTATAGAAATATAACCTCGCTCGCTTTTACCGATAGTCTTTTATTAATTGGATATACTGGTGGCGAAGGAATTTACTCGCTGGGTCTAAAATCAGACATAGTATCATGGAATAAATTATATAGTGGCAGACCTGAACCGTTGACAGTTTTATCTTTGGAAGCAACAAATGAATTTAAGATAGGGTCGACTGCTAAAGGACTATATAGAATATTGAAGAACGATACCCATTGGAATAAAATAAGTGATGGCTTCATTTCTAGTGCTCCACAACAAACTTCGTTAAAAACTTGCTTTGATAGCCTTTGGGCATATTCTGTCGGGCGCTTATATGTTTCCACTGATACAGGTGCAAATTGGAAACAGGTTTACCCTGAGGTGATCAGAATACTTTTCGGACGAAACGGAATTTATGGTT
>DASVUU010000004.1:0-8220 GCA_036386935.1 Cytophagaceae bacterium
AGGCACGAAGGAAATAGAATTCCGCTATGATGCGCAAGGAAACAGAGTGGCAAAGATTGCCAAAGCGATCTATATGGAGCAGAACTCAAGCGCCTGGGAGCATACCTTCTATGTAAGAGATGCAAGCGGCAATGTGATGGCGACTTACCAGCGTACAGGTACAGACCTTAAGCTTGTAGACCAAACCATCTATGGCAGCAGCAGGCTGGGGTTACACAAAAGAGATATCCCTCTAGTAGGGGTGCCAGACCCAACAACCTACAGCTTGTACATCAACCAAAAGTACTATGAGCTGGGCGACCACAGAGGCAACGTAAATACGACCGTTTCTGACTTTAGAGTTGGAGTGGGGGGTACCAACAACGCGAACTTGATAGACCACTATGCGGCCGTTATAAAAACAACTGCAGACTATGGAGTGTGGGGAGATGAACTGGTGGGACGAGGAGGTAAGCAGAATGACTTTAGGTTTGGGTTTAATGGGAAGGAAAAAGATGATGACGGTGAGTTTGGAAAAACCGTCTATGATTATGGTTTTAGGATTTATAATCCTGGCTTAGGAAGGTTCTTGAGTATGGATCCTTTAAGTAAAAATTATCAGTTCTTAAGCCCTTATCAATTTGCTGAGAATACTCCAATATTTGCAATCGATCTTGATGGTTTAGAAGCGGTGCCAAATTACGGGAGTTATAGTTATGGAAAAGTAGGTACGCAAATGGCTAGCAGTGAAAGTGTAACTTGGCAAAAAGCTACTATACAGACCGGAAAACTTGGGGCAATTGTTGTCACAGGAGTTTTAGCGCCAGGAATTGGGTCAGCAGCCTATGCGCGACTTGCAACATATTTCATGGCTAATCCTCAAGCTGCAATGGGGATGGCTGGCACTGTAGCAGCATTTTTTGATGAAAATCCCGCTCAAAATTGGCCTGGGGTAGGAGATGATTTTGTAAAAGGTTTGAAAGTATTATTTAAAACAGGTAGTAAACAAACATCATTTATTGCACAAACGGGTGCAAAGTTCGCTAACACTTTTGAGAAATCTTGGGCCAAAAAGCTCTTGGGTGAAGGTAAGGACGTAACTTTATTGAAGGAGAGTGTCGAAGAAGGAATTAGAACGCCTGATTTTATCGTAGACGGAGTAAAGACTGAGCTGAAGGCGATATCTAACGTGACAAATCCAACCTCTGATAAATTATCTAACGCTATTTCTCAAACTATCAAGGAGTCCAGCGGCCAAGCAGGGAATTTGATTATTGATCTCACTGAGCAAACTGGTGCGACCTTAGATATAGCAAAAAGGGGCGTTGGAAGATATTTTGGTCAAGGTAATAGCAAAGAATTAATACGTGTAGTAGGAGAAGGTTTCGATCAAATATTTAAGAGGAACGATTTTATAAAAAAATAATGAGCAAGTACACATCACTTATATTAATTATTTCATCATTAGAAGATGAAAGAGCTAGACTTAGAGAGGTAAAGGAATTTGAGATATTGCCAAAAAAGGGAATATGTTTGACGGATATCAATGACACAAAGAGATTTCCCGACATTTTCCCCAGGCATAGTTATGCAGGTACATACAACTATTTGGATTTAGACTCTTTCAGGGAACACCTCGCAAAAGTGAAATGGGAATATCCTCAATACGTACAGTTAATTGTTAAAGAAGAAGAGTCATACACATGTAAAATTTATGGAGACGCAGGCAGAAGGTTGGATGTAGATTCGATCAAATGGTGAGAATAGAATCCAGGGATCATAACAAACTGGACCTCATTTGTAACTAGATTGTTGAGGTGAGCATTTGTAACCCCTCACTGGTCCTCGTTTGTAACAAGGATCAGTGAGTAGAGCGTTTGTAACGCTCGTTATTGTAGATGACAATTTAGTGGGAGAAAATAGAGGAGCATCTTAAGATAGTTGGCTGTTTATGACCAAAGTCAAGTAAGAACACATATAAAATAGGGAGGAGTATATATAGCTCTTATAAAAAACGAATAAAATAAACTAAGCAAAAAATTATGAAAACAAAATTACTATTGATGTTGGGGATGGTGCTTTTTTTTGTGGAGCGAGGGGTGGGGCAGTGTCCTGTTGATGCTCTAGCAATAGGAGAACTTAACGAGCCAAATGAAACTGTTTATTCACTACATATCCCGTTTAAAGAGACGAATAAATATACTTCCTTTACAATTCAATATGGAGAGGACGGTGACCCCAATAAATATTTGGAAAGCTACATTCATCTTGGGGATGGCTTATTCAAAGAAAAAAGAACTGGCTTAACTCGAAGGCTTTGGTTTCCGAATACATTTATTTACTATCCTGATATAAAAAAGGTTAGCGTACTAGCAAAGCCTTTATTTTATGTTCAGTTTATAGATTCGTCAAAAGTTGACAAAATTATTTGCACATTAGAGAAGGACTTTAGTAAAGCGTTAGGTACAAATTCACAGATTTTATATCAACAAGATTGGGTCTTTTATGACAGTGCTAGAAAAATTTTTCTACTTAAAGATGAAAGGTTAAAGCTGTTAGCAAATAACTATATCATAACAGATGTACGTGGGCTTACAACTTTGAATTCGAAGGTTAATAATTCTGACCAACTAGATGTATCTTCGCTAAATAATGGAATATTTTTCTTACAGGTTTTTGATTTAAGCGGTTTCGCGATCTACCGCACAAAATTCTTTTTTCATTGATTATAATCCTCAATAATATGAACTTAAAGTTTTTAGTGACCGTTACGGTTTTTTTTGTAACCGTAATTTTTGCAAAGGCCCAAATGGTGTACGATGATGCATTCTATAAAAAATATAAGGAGAAGCTAGTACATGAATACTTGGAAAGTAATGACACTAAGGATTTGGTGAAGGCACAAAAGTGGGCTGATATGGCGGTTTCTGACTACAAGCTTTTTCGAAAAAAGGTAGATAAGTCACTGATGCTTAGGCACGAGTCTCCCAATGATAAGGAATTTATTAAATTTACCAATTATAATTTTGAGGAAGGTAATATTGACGGATGGGTATATAGCCAAGGTAGCCACCCAGGGTGCGATCTCGGTATATCGACATGTGACGCCAGCACACCCACCGTTGTTTCAACGGCAGTCCCTGTCAATGGGGCAGTAACAGATCGGATACAGATAGTTACTGGTGACGGGATAGATCCAATAGGGAATTTTCCGGTAGTAAAGCCAGGGGGGAAGTATTCGTTAAAGCTGGGAAATATGGTTAATGGCAATCAAGTGGATAGAATTTCACAAACTTTTACAGTCAAGCAAAGATTTTATACATATGATATAGCTGTTCTTCTAGAAGATATTGGTCACGCTGCTACTGATCAACCTTTTTTCTCAGTGAAAATGTATGATCTTGATAAGAGTATTGAAATTCAATGTGCACGATATGTTGTTGTGGCAGGTGCCGGTATTCCTGGTTTTGGAACGCCAGTCACTACAGCAGTTGGTTATGTACCAGGAGGGAACATTAGACCGACTGCACAGGTGCATCCTAGAACATGGACTGCTAATACAGTGGACCTTAAAGAGCAAGTTGGCCACAAGGTAAGAATTGAGTTTACAGTAGGTGATTGTATTCAAAATGGTCACTCTGGATACGCTTATATAGATGGTGGGATATTTGACGACGTGATCACAACACAGGGCGATCTTTGCGTTGGACAGAATATTAAAATAGGCAATTTAATTTCTGGAAATTCAGTAGGTGAAGACCTTACTTGGACAATAGGAAATCAGCCTCCAATCAAAACTCCTAGTACCTGTCAGAAATTTAACACTAGCGGTACCTATGAAGTTACATTAGATTACAAGATCACGAGTTCCCTTGTATCAACTTGTACTAGCCAGGTTTTTAATAAGACACTGGTTATTGTAAATGATTGTAATAAAGATCTAGATTTTACAGCTGATCCATTATGTGTCAATTCACCTATAAAATTTTCCTTAGCCAATCCCGAAAATTACTTATCTAATAATTACAAATTTTCGTGGAACTTTGGGCAGATTAATTCAAATGAAAATACTTCCAGCTTGCGAGAGCCGTGCCACACCTATGGAGCGGCGAGTGACTATGAGGTACGCTTAAATGTTATACTAGACGGTAATGAATGCGTTGCCGCCAAGGAATACAACAAAATTAAAAATATTAGTATAGTTAACTGCTCAACCGGCGGCCTTAGTGCATTAGGTCAATGCTCAAATAGTCCTATAGCCTTGAAGAATACGACCAATAGTCTAGGTTCCTGGAACGTAATCAAAGTTGAGGAGAATGGAACCGAAAGAAACGTAGCCTCAGAAACAGCTAGTATATTATGTAAAACATTTGAGCCTGGGTCATATAGAGCAACATTTGGTTCAGGTGGAACATCTACTACTAGTAACGGTTGCCCAGGAAGCACCACCTTACCTCCTTCTCAGGTAACATTCATTGTCAAGGATTGTCCAAGGCCTGTCATTACCTACCAAGGTGAACTTTGCACTGGTGCTACCATTTCACTACAAAGCAGCAATACAGAACCATACTCATCACTCACACCAAGATGGAATATAGCCTGGCAAAGGCAAATTGATTGGGATCCTGAGAAGCTCAACAAGTTTAGCTTCTGTCAGAAGTTTGAATATCCTGGAGACTATAAACTGAACCTTTCCTTTCAACCAGAAAACAATGGTTGCGAAGGCAGCGATGCACTTGTTACAGCAGAAGAGAAAATAATGACAATCAAAGACTGTCCACCTCCAATCATCGTTTCACCGCCTGTATGTCTTGGAAAGGTAAGTCAGTTTAGCCTCGTTCCATCGCAAACAGCAACGACCTATGTTTGGAAGTTTGGAGACGGCACAGAGTATAACTCAAACTCGGGCGTAAACGGTCAGAATCCAAACGGCCCTACGCATACCTACGAGAAAGCGGGTTCATATCCTATCACTGTCGACCTTACTTTTGCATCACAGAACACTTGCAATGTGCCAAGAGAAGTAAAAGGCATCACAGGCAAGCACAACGTAGAAAACTGCGATCCAAAATGCGCGATATTCAAGCCAGAGCCTGGAAAGAAGTATCTGATCTCAGGGTGGGCTTCAGAGGAGCGAATGGTTGAAGAAGCAACGCCAATACTCAACTACAGCCACGCCAAACTCATTGTTACCTTTATGACCATTGACAATAGCGTGGTGGAGAAGTTTGAGTTTGCTACGAGCCCTAATACACCTATCATCGATGGCTGGCAAAAGATAGAAGGAGTGCTTACAGCCCCAAAGGTATTTTCCAAAGTAAGCATACAACTTGCTCCTTCATTGACAGACGACAATGTGAACATTTACTATGATGACATCCGCTTCCATCCCTTCGATGCTAATATGAAGTCGAGCGTCTATGATCCGGAGTCGCTCAGGCTGATGGCAGAACTGGATGAGAATAACTACGCGACTTTCTATGAGTATGACAAGGAAGGCAAGCTGATTCGAATTAAGAAAGAGACAGAGAGAGGAGTGAAGACGGTGAAGGAGTTTAGGGATAATATGTATAAGGTGGAGCCGAATTGAGTTCTCGTTTCGCTTTATCTTGAGCTTGTGAAGGATCTGAATTTTTAATTATTCATTAGCAGAAGTGGAATTCTCCAAGCGATGAACATGGCGAAAGCGCAGAAATGTTTTCATTTCAGAATTACAGATTCTTCGTGCCTCAGAATGACAAAGTAGAATTTAATTTTCCATTGTTAGATAGGTTGAAATTGGTGAATACTTCTATATCATCCCTGTCATCCTGACGCAGGAAGGACCTGGCGTTTTTTATTTAATAGTCGCAATTATTATTTTAATTTTTGATGTTTGTATTTTTTAATAAGATTATCGTCATCTCTTTCTTAGTTTTATTAGCTAATTATACCCTGGCTCAGACAGGCCCGGGAGGGGTGGGCAACCCATCGAGCAATAAAATCTGGTTGGATGCGACTGAGAATTCTCAATTTGAGTCTGGAGATCCGGTAACCATCTTTTCAGATAGGTCAGGAAATGGCTACAATTTCCTTCAGAGTAGTTTACCGAACACGCCAACCTTTGTTAAAGATGCACTTAATGGAAGGGCTGCAATCCACTTTGATAGAACCAAGGCCATTCAATATTTAGAGATTACCGCGCCAGGTATAGGTGATGTGATGAGCAACAGCAATACTATTTTTGCTATTGCAAAAGCCAATACCGGTAGCATCAATAATCTACCTTACAAGACTGGATTCATGCAAACAATCATTTGTTCGCAAGGGTATACCAGCGGTCTTTTTTTTGAGGGTCATCCAACTACTGTAGCTCTTAATTTAATACAATGGACTTCCAGCTTGGGGAATATAAGTGTTCGCCACACACCGGTGAAGGATGGCGAGTGGAATGCGATGAGTAAAACTTCTATAGAACACTGGGGTACAGAGTTGATAGGCCACTGTAACGGTATTGAATTTGGAAATACTGTTACACCAACTCCTATGTTAAACTATCACCATGAGCTCAGGTTGGGTACCACTCGGAATAGTTTTGAAGCCTCTGATGCCTGGTCATTGAACGGTGATATTGCAGAGATCATCATTTACAATATGGCATTAAATAATGCCCAAAGAATCATTGTAGAAAACTACCTTTCTTCCAAATATAACCTGCCTACGGCGAATGATTACTATGTCAATAATCTTAGTAATTACACCTATGACGTCCAAGGGATAGGGACAGCAGATGGAACGGTAGCAAATAAACATAGCTACTCAGCAAGTTCAAAAGAATTATTACTCGCCGAGATGAACGGCTCCCTTGACAGTCCCAATGAGTTTGTTTTTGCTGGCCATAGTGGCATTGACAATAACTACATTGAAACGGATTTACCCTCCAGTGTAGATAAACGATGGAGTAGGATATGGTATCTTGAAAAGAGCACGGCTAGTTCGTTAGAAATAAGCGTTTCATTCAAACTGCCATCTTCAGAATCCAATGATCCAGCAAAAGAATATTGCTTGTTATTCAGGCCGGAAAATTCTGGAAGCTTTAATTTTATAAAAAATCAGGGAGTGGTTCTCCAGCCAACATTAAAGGACGGTGCGGTGATCTTTGCTTTGTCAGTGGACAACTCCTCCATCGGAAATCTCAAAAACGGATATTATACGTTAGGCGTGAAGCCAAAAGGGACTACTGAAATTGTTTCTAACCATTACAACCTTTTATCACCTGATAAACAGGCCAGCTTCCCTGTTGTTGCGAGTGGAGTGCTTCGTTTCTGCTACGATGAAGCGTATAAATCTAATGTTCTTACCTATTCTATTTATAATTATAGAAAGACAATAGTGGGCAATCTTCCTGTGTTAACAAAACAGTATGGTGACAATTTTTGCACGATTGATCTTTCGGATAAAGGGTTGATCAAGGGAACGGTTTATACTTTGGAAGTTAAGGGAGAGAAGAATAGCAAATACTATTTAACATTTAGATATGAGGATCAATAGTTATTAATCTTGTAAGCTTGGTTAATTTACCAGCAGTCATTTTTAGTTTGTCAATCTAAGGGTGAAACATGAACCGTTAGTATTATTGCCGCGTGAGAGATAGAAGCGGTACCCCACAGTCGACGAAAGGAAGACGAGGAGTACAAGCGAATAGCTCGGCCCTTAGGCACGCCCCAATATTTTATCACCTACAGCTATGACATCCATGGCAATGTAAATACCTTGTTGCAGGACAACCCAAGCATGCCTTATTCACTGGAGTCAAGAGACCAACAGTATAAGAAGATTGAATATAAGTACGACCTGATCAGTGGAAATGTAAATGAAGTGCATTACCAGCCAGGACAAAAAGACCAATATCTGCACAGGTATAGCTACGATGCAGACAACCGCATTACTTCTGTAGAGACGAGTATAGACAATGTAAACTGGACGAAAGATGCGAAGTATTTTTACTACAAGCATGGCCCACTCAAAAGAGTAGAGCTGGGAGAATACAAGGTACAGGGCATGGACTATGTATATACCCTGCAAGGCTGGATAAAAGCAGTAAATAGCAATAACCTGAGTACAGCAACAGACCAGGGACAAGATGGAGCTGCATTATCCACTAATGTAAATAAGAACATAGCAACCGATGTCTATGGATATAGCTTAGGCTATTATGCAGGTGACTATAAGCCTATCCAAGCAAGAGCAGTTGCCAATGAC
>DASVUU010000005.1:0-4286 GCA_036386935.1 Cytophagaceae bacterium
CGCTTGTATCATAAACCGTTACAGAAGGGTTCACTTCTGGTTTTTGAGAGGAAAAATTACTCTTGGTATCGGACAAAGAGATTTCTCTCATAGCGACCTTGATGTCATGTATCTTCCCTGGAACGTATATCTTTTTAGAAGCAGGAAAGGGCTCTCGAGTGATCGTATCTTGCGTCGGGATTTTTTCTATTCTCATGTTGAAAGATGATTTAGGAATCGATGATTGATTTTTTTATTTTAGCCTCCTTGGGTAGCCTTTATTATAAGGACTTTGTCATTGCTATTGACTATTTTTTTTGGCCAGTCTGCACGCGGAACTACCACCTCGTTTATAGCTACCGCTATGCCTTTGTCGGACAAAATTTTGATGGTAGAAAATAGATGTTGTATAGAAGTTTCTTCCTCTATCTCTTTTGGCTCATTGTTAATATAAATAGTCATCCATTTACATTTTAATAATACAGGAAACTTTAGAGAGAAAGGAATAGATGGGATTGCCTTTACACTTTTTCCTTCGGCAGTACTAGCTGCATCAGGTTCGAAGGGTATAATCTCAGTCCTTTTATTCGGACACCCCTAAAGTATCTTAGTAAAGATGATGAAATAATGGAATAGTTGCAAGTAAATTTTTTGTAAAGGATATGAGCTCTATAAGATGTAAATCCTTTTCCTCTAGAACAATTGAAAAAAGTATTTAGCACTTTGGAGGATTACTCTACAGTAATTTTGGCAAGTCAATTCCTATACTACTGCGTGAAGGATAGAAACGGAAAGCCCACAGGCCCAGCGAAGCGAGGACGAGGACTTGGAGTGGATAGCCTGACCCCGACTTCTTCGTCGGGGACACGCCTAATCTTTAACAATTGATTGAAGACGGCAAAATCACAAAGTGCCAAATACCTGAACGGCATAGACTACATTGGTCTTGGGGTCGGCCGACACGGCCACGCCGGAAAGCTCGAAAGATTGCTTAATGTTCTTAAGGTGGGGAGGAGACTCCACCCAAACCTCGACAAAGTGAGCAGCCAATTGCTCATAGGTTTCGAGTCTGATTTTAGTATTTTTCTTAGTGTTGACTGTGACGTTGGCAAAAGTAAAAGCTACATTTTCGCCAATCATGGTGTGCTTTCCACCATAGGCGAAAACCCTTTTTTGTGGATCTTTGTAGTTGCTCTTGGATTGAGTATGTGACAATTTTTTTTCCTTGAGAAGGTATGCTACATGATTTGTGGCAGCTTTACCCAATATCTCATCATTCTCTAAAGCCGGTAGGGAAAGGGACTTTCTATAGTTATTAATTCCTTGAAGAATCAATTCATTAAGCCTTTCAGTCTCAAAGTTCTTAAGATCGATTGCCTGACTTTGTGCATGAACCGCGCTAATCAAAGAAAAATAGCTTAAAAATAGAACTATTATATATGTTGTATATTTCATGTTAGGGATTTGCTGTTATAACTCATTTCGGAATAAAATAAGTTCTACTTTACAAATGCAATGTTTCCCTATAAATTACGGTTTTGTAGCATAGGCGATCCTTGGTTTGCCTTGTAAGTCATTCACGATATTTATATTTTGAAAAGACGCCAGGCTGAATAATTCAAATAGAGGCAATGCAAATCTTTCATTTATTTCAAAATAGCATGCGCCACCTGATTTCAAAAGGAAGGAGCACCTTTCTATGATGGCTTTATAAAACTTCAAAGGGTCTTCATCAGGGACAAAGAGTGCAGTATGAGGTTCATAGTCTAACACATTGCGGCCCATATATCTTTTTTCAGATACACAAACATAGGGAGGATTGCTAACTACGATATCGAAATTAGAAAGACCAGATGAGCTCTTTAATTTGAGGATATCTGCCTGTTGAAACTTAACTTTTATTTTGTTCAACTCAGCATTTTTGGTAGCTACAGCAAGGCTTTCTTTGCTTATATCTATCGCCGTTACCTGTGCTTTTAGCTCCGCTGCAAGAGTAATGGCTATACACCCACTGCCGGTCCCGAGGTCCAAGATAGTTTGTATATCTTTGCTAATATATTTTTTCTTGATCAGGTCCACCAATTCCTCTGTTTCCGGCCTGGGAATAAGGACGGATGGGTTTACCTTATATTTGCGACCATAGAACGTAGCCTCTTCAAGGATATATTGAACAGGTTCAAAATTATTGACTCGTCTTATGTAATTTCCAAGCAACGAAAGGTCTTCTTTTGAAACGTCTATTTTTTTTGAGATGATCAGATCCATTTTTTGAATGTTGAAATGACGTTCTAACATCAAAAAAACAATATTCTCTGACTCATCGCGGGAATAGGGTTCAATTTTTGAAGAGAAGGATTTCCAAAGCTGCCTAAGTTCTGTGCTGGAGGTACTCATTTACTAGGTATAAGGTGTTTTGTAAAAAGTTAAAATGTCTATGACTATCAAAAATGCTTATAATTGTAATGATAACTATAATAAATAAGTTAGGTTTTTGCGATTTTTTTTAAATAAATACCCGATGAACTCAGAGCTTGATGATAACCTATTGATGCGTAGATGTTTTGAGCTGGCAAGGCTAGGGGCTGGAATGGTGAGTCCTAATCCGCTAGTAGGCTGCGTTGTGGTAAATGATGGGAGAATAATAGGAGAGGGTTGGCATGAAAAATATGGCGGTCCCCATGCAGAGGTAAATGCAATAAATAGTGTCAAAGATAAACGCCTTCTAGAAGATGCGACATTGTATGTAAACTTGGAACCTTGTGCCCACTTTGGGAAGACTCCTCCATGTGCAGATCTGCTGGCTGGTCTGCCATTGGCAAGAATTGTAATATGCAACGTTGATCCAAACCCCTTGGTAAAACTGAAAGGGATTGAAAAGCTAAAGCGGGCTAATAATGAAATAACGGTAGGGGTAATGGAGGACGTGGGCTTGGAGCTTAACCAAACCTTCTTCACCTTCATTCAAAAAAACCGTCCTTATGTCATTCTTAAGTGGGCAGAAACTAATGATGGATTTATTGCCAGAGAAGATTTTAATTCTAAGTGGATAAGCAACGAGCACTCCCGCAGGCTAGTGCATAGATGGAGGTCAGAGATTGACGCCATCATGGTCGGCACCAATACCGCAAAGTATGATAACCCACAACTTACAGTGAGGGAATGGTCTGGACGAAACCCAACTAGGATTGTAATCGATAACGATTTGGTTTTAGGAAAGGAACTACATCTGTTTGATAAAAGTATAGCAACTATTTGTTATAATTTTCAGAAGCAATATTCAGAAGAGAATTTAGAATATGTAAAACTCGATCCAGCTGTAGACTTTATTGACTTCTTGATGGAAGATTTAAAATCTAGAAAAATAGCATCCTTACTTGTGGAAGGGGGGAGTAGATTGTTGCAAAGCTTCATCAACTCTGGCTTATGGGATGAGGCTAGAGTGTTTACTTCAGATGTTAATTTTGGTAGTGGAATAAAAGCACCAACAATCTCTTGCTTGCCATGCAAAAAGATCTATATTAAAAATGACAGGCTAAAAATTTATAAGAATCTGTTATAGGTTATCTTTGATCTTGTTAGAATCACTGTTTAATATCTGATTTATTTCAATCATTGCCGCTTTTTCCCAATTAGAATAATCGATGGAATCTTGCTCTTCCTGCTTTAATATTTGTGCAGATAACCGTACGTTTTTTACAATTAAATACGCGCTGTTTTTAATTCCTAATTGGGTTACAACATAATGTAAATCTTTCAGAAGAACCCTAATAAACCTGTAGGTAGCTTTCATAATTTAATTAAACCCGCAGACCCATAGCCTGCGGGTTTTACTGGCTATTCTTTTATCAATTTTGTAAAATAATTAGAAGCACCTGATTGGATTTTAACGTTGTAAATTCCTGTAGGCAAATCACTCACTTTTATCTCAGTATTGCTGCTAGCCTTTGTTTCAAATAGTAAACTTCCTAAGTTGTTATAGAATCCGACGGTTAGTTCTGCGGATTCTTTTGAATTTATAATAACATAGTTGTTAAAGGGGCTTGGGTAAACCGACATTGTTGTGCTCATGGTCTCAATTTCTGTTGCAGTTATAAGGAAGTCATAAGCGTCTGATGTTGTAGAGCAAGTTTGGGAACCAACCCTCACTTTATAGGTTCCAGGACCAGCTGGCTTAAGCTTTTGCTTAGTAGCATTTGGAATGGGATTGTCATTGTATAACCATTGGTAAGTTGACGCTGACGAGGATACCAAACTGTCTTTGTCCATTACAATAGTGGGTTTGGAGGGAGCGTCTTGAATTGAAACAA
>DASVUU010000006.1:0-11760 GCA_036386935.1 Cytophagaceae bacterium
CAGAGATTCTTAATTTGATAGCGGAGGGATTCACAAATACCGAAATAGCAGATAAAGTATTTAGAAGCAAAAGAACCGTGGAGACTCACCGAAAAAATATAATGGAAAAAACCAATACCAGAAATACAGCTGCTTTAATAAAATTTGCTGTAATTAACGGTATCCTTAAGTAGGTGAGTTTTTTAATTGCCCTGAAGCAAATTTATTTAAATACTTTTTGCCTTGATCCTTTTCCGGTTTGTATTTCCTCTATTGACCAAAAGCTCAGATAATATTATAAACTTGTCTAAGAAATAGATTATTAAAAAATTTTATGAATAAACAAAGAGATATAATTGTAATAGGTGCCTCCGCGGGGGGCATGGAATCTATGATAAGTCTTCTTTCATACTTACCTGAAAACTTTGACGCATCTATCTTTTTTATTTTCCATATGGGTGCTGGTACTTCAGGCCTTCATTTACAGAAAACGCTTAGAAAATCCAGCAAGCTGAAGTGCAAGCTTGCTCACAATAATGAAGTGATCAGAAAAGCTCACGTGTATATTGCCCCTCCCGACCATCATATGCTTATCAAGGATAATAAAATATTGATCAATTATGGTCCACGGGAAAATCGTTTCCGCCCCTGTGCTGACACTTTGTTCCGATCTGCTGCTGCTAATTTCAATTCGCGCGTAACAGGAATAATACTTTCAGGAATGCTAGATGACGGAACGGCCGGCTTATCCATAATAAAACAGTGTAATGGAATAGCTATAGTGCAGGATCCAGAGGAAGCCACTTTTGCGGAAATGCCTTTAAGCGCTTTAAAAAACGTAGCTGTGGACTATTGTTTGCCAGTAAAAGGAATTGCAGAAAAATTGGTTGAGCTGCTGTCAGATCCTTTGCCTTTGGAAACAGAGGTCCCGCATGTTATTCAACAGGAAGCTGCCATTTCTGAACGGATCTTTGGTGAGATGAATGATGTAAATAAGATAGGTAAAAAGGCTCCTTATATTTGCCCGGATTGCGGAGGTGGATTGTGGGAAGTAGACAATGCTGGCCTGAAACACTACAGATGCCACGTCGGTCATACTTTTTCTGAAGCCGGCCTTTTAAGGAACCACCAGGAAAATTTGGAAAATGCACTGTGGGTTTGCCTTAGAATGATGGAAGAACGTCGTACAATGCTGTTCAACATGGCAGAGACTGAAAAATCCAAAGCCAGAGTAAGCACAGCGTCCTCTTTTAAGGAAAAAGCAGATGAAATGGAAAGTCATATTCAAACAATACGGCAAGTGCTGTTTTCCGAAACAAAATAAAATATCTGATTTCTTTATTGAAACTTTTAATTTTATAACGGTTCACTCTACAATCATTGGTATATCACAGCAACATGAAAGATATTAGTAACAAAGTAAGCGAAGGTAATCCTCCTACAACAATTGAAAAAAGATTTTATGTAGTGGCTCTCGGTGGCTCTGCTGGTTCTCTCGGAGCCATGGAACAGTTTTTCATAAACTTACCACTAGAGATTGGAATGGCCTTTGTTGTAGTGCAACACCTGGCACCTGATTCAGAAAGTGTTTTGCCGGAAATAATTTCTCGCAATACCAAGCTTCCTGTAAAGCGAGCAGAGGAAATGATGCTGATAGAACCCAATATTGTTTACATTATTCCTCCTAACAAACAAATGTCTGTCCTGAATGGAATGCTTCATCTCTCGGAGTTACCTGAATCTAGAAGTCAACGCTGGCCGATAGATATGTTTTTTACAAGCATGGCAGAAAATTATAAGGACAAATCTATCGGGATCATATTTTCCGGGATGGGTTCGGATGGGGCTTCCGGCGCCAAATCAATCAAAGTCAACGGAGGCCTGGTACTGGTACAAGCCCCGGAATCTGCATCTTTTGACAGCATGCCTAAAAATACAATTGCCTCCGGGAGCGCAGACTATGTGCTTTCTGTGGAAGAGATACCGGAATTGCTGATGAACCATGTACAGCACCTTTCTATTAATCATCCAAGGATTACTCCAATCTCTGAAGAGAAGTACAACAGTGCGTTCTATAACATTTTGGAACTTGTAAAAAAAACGAGCGGACATGATTTTTCTATGTATAAGCACAATACCATCGCGAGAAGAATAGAAAGGCGTATGGTCTCACACCAACTGGAAAAAATTTCTGATTATTATCGATTTCTCAAAGAAAATCCCTCTGAGGTAGAAATCCTTTTCAAAGAGTTGCTCATAAATGTGACCAATTTTTTTCGTGATACCGACGGCTTTGAAACCATCAAAAATGTAGTATTGCCCCGCATTTTAAAAACCAAAAAAGAAGGAGAGGTGATAAGAATATGGGTTGCTGGATGTTCTACAGGTGAAGAAGCTTATTCTATTGCGATAATCGTGAATGAAGTTCTAAGTTCAGAAGAGAAAAATAAAAAACTTAAGGTGCAGATATTTGCAACAGATATAGATGAAATTTCAATTGAAAAGGCCCGTTCCGGAATATTCGCTATGGATATAACAGGATTTGTTAGTCCTGAGAGATTGCAAAATTATTTTATAAAAAAAACCAATGGATACGTAATAAAAAAAGAAATTCGTGAAATGGTGGTTTTCGCTCCCCAAAGCATCATTAAAGACCCTCCATTTACAAAGCTCGACGTGATCAGCTGCCGCAACTTGCTCATTTATCTTAATACAGAAATTCAAAAAAAAATAATGACCCTTTTTCATTATTCCCTGAATAAAAAAGGTTATCTATTTTTAGGTGCTTCTGAAGGGATAAGCGGTTATACAAATTTATATGAACCACTAGAGTCAAAACACAGGATATACCAAAAAAAGGAAAGTGCTGAGGCAATTCATGAAATTATTCATTTTCCCCTGGTTCCTTCCCAGGAACATAAAATAAAAAGTTCAGCCGAAAACATTCAGTCAAGAAAGCGTCCTTCTGCTGAATTATCAACAATTATTCAAAAATCATTGCTGGATAAATATGCCCCACCTTCTGTCATAACCAACAAAGCTGGTGATATAATTTATGTCAATGGAAACACAAGTAAATACCTGGAACTTTCCTCAGGCCAATTAAACACGAATATTTTCAATATGTGTTCGGATAGCCTAAGTTTCGAATTAAAATCAGCCATTGCAGAACTATCAAAACAAAAAAGTAAAATAATACAGAAAAACGTAAAGATTAAGTGCAATGGCGATTTGTTCCTAATCAACCTTTCTGTCAAAGCACTTGGAGACAGCAAAGATCTATCAGGCTTAATTCTTGTTGTATTCGAAGATGACAAATTTTCTCATTCAAAACCCCTTGGCAAAAAAAATAAAAAGAATGGAGAAGAAAGTTCCTCTCTTAGTCTAGAAAGCGAGCTTGAATATACAAAACAGCAATACCAGCAAACGCTGGAACAAATGGAAGCATCGCTGGAAGAACTTACTTTAGTGGCTGAAGAGTCTCAATCAACAAACGAAGAACTTCAGAGTGCTAATGAGGAACTCACTACATCTAAAGAGGAAATGCAATCTTTAAATGAAGAACTCGTCGCCCTTAATGCAGAAATGCATACAAAAATGGAGGAATATACGCAGACCAGCAGCGACATGAGAAACTTACTTTATAGCACTCAAATCGCAACCATATTTCTTGATAAAGATCTTACTCTCCGATATTTTACTCCGCAAACAAACAAGATCATAAAGCTTATAAAAACGGATATAGGCAGGCCCATAACTGATTTAGCTCTAAACTTAGAGTATGATTACTTAATAGAAGATGTAAAAGAGGTTATTGAATTTCTCAGTATTAAGGAATTACAAGTCCAAACCTTTTCAAAAATCTGGTATGCCATGAGGATTTCGCCTTATAAAACAATCGATAATTATATTGATGGAGTGGTTCTGACATTTACAGACATTACTTTACATAAAAAATATGATGAAGAGAAATTCGCTCGTGAATTTGCTGAAAATATTATTAACACAATGAGAGAACCACTCGTGGTGTTAGATTCTTTTTTAAAAATAATTTCTGTGAATAATGCATTTTATAAGGTATTTGATCTCAAAAAGGAAAATGTAATTGGAAAAGATCTTTTTATGATCAGCAATGGTAGTTGGGATATACCACCACTTAAAGAACTTCTTTTGGAAATTTTGCCACAAAAAAATGAACTGGAAGATTTTGAGGTTGTTCATACTTTTGAAGGAATAGGAAAAAAGAGAATATTACTAAATGCGAGAACGATGATAGGTGCCCACAAACAAGCGGGTATGATATTATTAGCAATGGAAGTTTTTTCAGCATAGGAATCATATCAATTAATTGGTAGCAGTGATATTCTTTATAATCCCGAGGTAGTCCTACACAATAATATAAAAATACATACAAGCTTCATTGAGCTGAATGGATTTGGAACTGAAAATGTAATAAAATTAAAGCAATGCCCGAAAGAGCAAAATTAAAAGAAATCGCTGAAAAGAAATTAAAGTTGTTGGGCCTTAATCAAAACGGTTTTGATGGAAAGCAAACGCAGGAACTAATTCATGACCTGCAGGTATACCAGGTCGAGTTGGAAATGCAGAATGAAGAATTAGTAAAAGGCAAGGAAGAGAATGAAAACTTATTTAATAAATATCACGACCTGTATGAGTTTGCTCCGGTCGGATATGTGACACTTGACCAGACTGCAATAATTCTGGAGACTAATCTTACTGCCACCATTTTACTGGGTAAAAAAAAGAGATTTCTGATAAAACGACGTTTCCAATCATTTATAAACCCTTTATATGTTGATAATTTTTATCTTTTTATGCAACGAGCATTTAAGGAAGAAACCAGGCAGACAATGGAAATTGAATTGATAGACAAAAATAGAAACTCTGTCTGGACACTTTTGGAAGCTATTGTTATAAAGAAGGAAAACACTAAGGAAAAAGAGTGCAGGCTTGCCATCATTGACATAGACGAAAAGAAAAAATCGGCAATTAAATTAAACGCTTCTATCGCCGAAGCTGAAATTTTGACCGTTACTTTGGCAACACAGGAGGAAGAAAGGATGCGAATTTCTGAATCCCTTCACAACGGTATTGGCCAACTTCTTTATGCAATTAAATTAATGTTTGAGAGGATTGACCTAAAAGATGATCTAGAACAAGGTAGAAAACAGTTAAAAGAGATTGATTTATTACTGTTAGAGGCTATTGACGAAACCAGAAGAATGTCATTTGAATTGATGCCTCGACTGCTTAAGGATTATGGATTAAAAGAGGCTCTTGAAGAATTGATCAGGAGGGTTTCTATCCCTAAACTACATTTTGATTTGGATTTAATTGGTCTGGATAAAAGAATAGGCAGTACCATTGAAACCCATGTGTTTAGGATAATCCAAGAATTGATAACTAATGTATCAAGGCATTCTGGAGCAGATCACTGTAAAATTGTAATTGTTAACAACGGGGATGCTTTAAAAATAGAGATTGAAGACAATGGTATTGGGTTCCTTTTCAATGAAACTAAGAAAGGTATAGGCATTAAAAGTATTCAAAACAGGATCAGCCTTCTCCATGGAAATATTACCTTTATTTCCAGCGCTGTGGAAGGGGTTAAAATATGTATCACTATACCTCTTTAAAATTCATCCTAATTTTAAATTTTTTTTACCAGCTATTGATCCATTCTATCGTGTCTTCTTTAATGACAACTAATGCTTTCATAGTTTTCATCTCTTCTTCAGAAAAATAAAGGGAACATAAAAAGTATCAAAGGGAGACGATATTAATTAGTTTACAGACAAGAGAGTTTTAGATTTTAGCATAATGTTCTCAAAATGTAACATCTCCGGGACTCAGAGTTATACTTTTAAAGTCAACGTAGACCCCATTCGAGACGAATTGATAATACGCCATCACAACAAAGTGATTATATATAAATTATAAACAATGTTCCATATCTATTAATCATGGGGTCCTAGGTTCAAGCCCTAGAGGGGGAGCAGCAAAAAAGGCCTTAAACACACGTTTAAGGCCTTTTTTTTTTAACACTTTAGTTTATCTTTCGAAAATATTGAGGTTAGGTACTATATAGATATAATCAAGTAGTTACGTTATATTTCTTGTCAATTTGAGACCTATTTGAGAATAAATTTAAATTGAATATTTCCAATACTGTTATTCAATTCAATAATTGTGACAAATGGACTTCCGCTTAAAAGTCAAAGGCTTTAAGCGATACCAAGTAGATATTTCAATAACCTATATATATCTCTTTAATAATACACCAGTCTCCGGTCCCTTTAATGGTCGGGCCATGTAAGGATTTACTAAAAATATTGAGGAGCCATATTTTAACCGTTGAGATGAGACCTTTTCTTTTGGAACTCTGGAAAAGCTTTAGGAATGAATATGAACTGTGGTCCTGGTTTGTAATAGGCTTACTACTTTAAATTGGAGCAACTTAAAGCTGTGTCAAGACTGAAATTGCGAACGAGTAAGAATCTCTAATCCAATATTGACTAATTGGTTTAGGGAAGGTTCGAGTCCCTCGCTCCCTACGCCAAGCTGATAATTGTGGGACATGTCGAACTTTCGGCGTGTCTTTTTTTAATATATCCATGTAACTATCTAAATATCAAACGCTTATTAATAAATCTAGTATTATTGATTAAAATTACTCTTTCCGCCCCTTTTTATTCTAATGAAATACTTGCCGGTTTTGCAACTCAACTTACTTGAAACTTATACCCTACACCATGGATATTAGAAATTTGAACTTTAGTGTCACTTTTCAATAATCTTCTCAATCTGGAAATAAATACATCGAGGCTTCGTCCTACAAAAATCCCTTCATCCTCCCATACTTCTTTCAGGATGAATTCTCTTTCCAATAATTTATTGGAATTGAGGCAAAGCAACTTAAGTAATTTAACCTCTCGATAGGTTAACTTTTCTTCCTCACTTCCTATCTTCAATATTTGATTGCTAAAGTCAAGGCATGAGTTGCCAAAGCACAAAATATTTACCTCAGAATCAACCATTGTTTTAAAGGTCCTTTTAAGAATTGCAGAAACACGTAAAAGTAATTCCTCCAGACTAAAGGGCTTTGTTATATAATCATCACCGCCTATTTTGAATCCCTTTATTCGATCCTCTTTCATACTTTTGGCCGTCAGGAAAATAATAGGGACGGCAGTATTTACTTTTCTGATTTCTTCCGCTACTTCGAACCCATGTTTTCCAGGAAGCATCACATCTAAAATACAAAGATCGAAATGCTTACCAGTGAAAGAGTTCAAAGCTTTTCCTCCATCATTGATTAAATCTACAAAACATCCTGCCATCTCAAGGTTGTCTTTCAATAGGAAGCCTAAACATTCGTCGTCCTCTACGAGGAGAATTTTTGCATTGGGAATCATTGGAATCGCGTTATTATTATCGAATAGTGAATATCATTTTTGTAAAGCAACCAATTTTCATAAATATCTTTTTTAGCAATTGGTCCAGCTGTAAATTTTTTTAGGCTTAAGCTTTGAGATATTAATACATAGAATTTAAATCGATACACTGAATGTACTGCCACTATTGTCAATGCTTTCGACTGTTACTTGTCCCCCATGTGCTTCAACAATCATCTTCACATAGCTTAAACCAAGTCCAAATCCTTTCACATTATGTACATCACCGGAGGGAACCTTAAAAAACTTATCAAATATTTGTTTCTGATATTCCTTTTTAATCCCCAAACCATTATCCTTTACCGTAATCAGCGTGTTATCAATTGTGTTTTGTGCAGAGATAACGATTTTCGGTGTTCCGAGCGAATATTTAACCGCATTGTCTATTAAGGTAAAAATAACGTTGCTCAAATGAAATTTATCCGCAGTAATAATAGAATTACCTTTGATCTCTTCATATAAAAGTGAGCCCTTCCTAGATTCAATAATCATTCTCTGATCCTCTACAATTTCCTGCATCAATAAATTCAAGTCAAACGGTTCACACTTCAAATCAATTTCCCCATTTTCAAGTACTGCCATTTCAAGCACTCTGTCAATTTGCTTTTTCAATCTTTGATTTTCCTTGTAAATTATATTGGCATAGTGAATAGATTTTTCCGCTGATAATTTGTGATACTTATCTTTCAGAACTTCACTCGCTACCGATATATTTGAAATTGGTGTTTTAAGCTCATGAGTCTTGTTGTTGATAAAGTCTTTCCTCACCTCTGACAGCTTCTTTTCCTTCAACATGACAAATAAACTGTATGCAAAATATATAAGCACAAGGATAAATATTATCGCAGTAAATATCCATATGCCCAAACCACTGGCTAAATCACTCACCTTGTCCGGAAACGTAATTGAAATATTATAGATACCCCTCGTTTTCTCTCTTCCCTTGCATGCAACTTCTTGATTGAACGGAGCGGTGTAAAAGTTAAATCCATAAACTACCTCATCCTGCCCCTCATTCAATACGCTCAGTTCGTAATGAGATTCAATCTGCGCCAGAGTGAACTCATTATTTAGCTTTGTATCTAATTCGTCGAAAGTAAAATCTGCCTTTAAAGGCAAATAGAAGGTATTACTGGCGGTTTTTACGATAGGCGGAATAGTAGAAATGGAATCCCCTTTCTCTTTCAATAGTTTATGTGCAACACTTCTTAGGGCTATATTTACTTTGGCATCAAACTGGTTGGCCTCTATATCAAATGCTCTTTTAAACCAGTAAATCTGGATCACAAGCAATCCGACTAGCGCTAGTGAGGCCAAAACAATAAGACTACGTATCATTCTATTGTTCATAAATCAAATTTACTCAATTAAACAATCCAATATTCGGTTTTACACTTCATTTACATTGTTTTACAATTGCTTAACCATCTCCTTTTGACTTTCATTTATATTTGTATCAATATGTTTCACTTAAATCTTACTAAAATGAAAGGCCCATTTGTTTTTTTAACGGCAACCCTCCTTATATTTCTACTAAATTCATTTTTCCTACTAAAAACTGACAAAGCCACAGAGAAACCCAAAGGACAAGGCCAATCAGAAAAAAGCATTGGGCTACATCAAAGCGGTTTCATAGGTCGATCCGAAGAGGTCCCATTTTTAAAACTAAATAGAAATAACTCAGAGGTTGCAAACATCGTTTTTAAATCTTCTGATGGCGGACAAACATGGCAGGACATTAGCGAAGGACTACCCGATAACTTGCTGAAAAAAAATGTCAATAGAGATGGTTTCTTTGCAGATGATAGTGGGCTCTATATACGTGATGGAAATGGAATATATCATAGAAAAGCAAATTCCACAGCACCTTTTTGGAAAAAAGAGATTTTCCCTGACAAACAAGGCAGCATTGGCTCTAGTAAAAATGGGATACTTGCTTTCAATCACGATGGCGAAATTTTACAAAAAACATACGGAACAAGTGTATGGGCGCCTATGTACACAGATTTTCTAGAGAAGGTACGCGTAGACAAAGTAGGCACCCTATTTGACAAGCCAGGACTATGGTCGCCTAACACTAGTCAAGAGAATGTGCGCACCGTTTTTGAAACTACCGGAGGCACTGTTTTCATAGGCACCGACAAAGGCCTTTTTAAATCTTCTAATAGTGGAAAATCTTGGAAACATGTCCATTTTGGAGGCTCGGTAATTAAATTGGTAGAGTCTAACGGTGTACTCCTGTCGGCGTGCCAGGGAGGGATATTAAGATCGGTCGATGATGGTGAGACCTGGGCTTGGGTCATTAATGAGGGCGGTGGCATCGCTGTAGAAACTATCGATCGTGGATTTGCTGCTATATCCTACAACACGATTACCCAATCCAGAAGAATACACATTTCATTTGATGGTGGAAAAACATGGAAAGCCATTGCAGAAGGACTTCAGTTTTATAAGCATATTCCATCAATCAAACAAATAGGGGTACTTCCCCCTTCTATGTATATTTCATCAATCAAACAAGTGGGCCAATATTTAATATGTGGTCACGCGGATGGAATATTCCGGTCATCTGACATGGGGAAAACATGGAAATTGTTACTTCCTTCAATAGGCGATAAGGTCTACAATTTATCTGTTTCAGGCAACGTGATTTATGCCATACCTACAAAGAGAGGATGTTGAAAATGGAGGTTATTTGAGGCGCGGTTTACAATTTACTCCGCTTGAATAAAGAAGAATGAATTAGGAAATTAGTTTGGAAAAATCCATGGCAAAAAGAACCACTCGACTATTCCGGGTCCTGCTCATTCCATCATCTAGAATGTTCTTTTATTAAATGCGAACCGAAAGAAAGTCTCAAACCAGCCGACCTTAGTGTGGAGGTTTTAATATTTTAATTATGCAGTGACCAATGCAAAATCCTCGAAATTTAAGAAATCTCCCACAAAATGGTTCGACTTATGGATGCTTCCCCCTACAATTACCCACAAATCACCAAAAAGCCTCTGATTATTTGTGGGACATCTCCAACTTTTGATAGTCCCACAATTATCTCTAAAGTTCTATTTTACTTCTTTACAAACGATTGAACGGTTTCCCTTCCATCTGTTTTGATTTTGATAAAATACGTTCCAGGTCTGAGTCCATCTATCGAAATGACTTGACCGTTCACTCCGCCTGTTTGCAATGATTTACCTTCGATTGAGATTATCTCATAGTCAGAAGACTCAAACCCATTGCTGAGAAGGTATATCTCAGACTGCACAGGATTGGGATAAATGATCGAAGATGATGAATTTTCCGTTTGGTAATTACCAGTCACAATTCGGGTAATAAGGTGAATTGGCGAAGAACTGTTATGTGTTCCATCAGTTCTGAAAACCCTTGCAAATATTGTATAATCAGCTTTAAGAAAAGATTTTGTAATACTGTAAGGAGCCGTAAGTTTCTCGCCAATTTTGAGGGAATTCGCATAGAATTCTACTTTTGTTATTGAACTTGTAGGATTGACATCAGCCGTGATGGTTATATCGCCAGCTGCATTTATTACAGTATTGTTAGCGGGGGTTGTAATATTAACTGCAGGGATTGTAATAAACTGTGAGGCCCCATTTCCTGTATTATACATATCATAGCCAAGTGCCTCATCATTTCTAAACTTTTTTACAGCCGTTTCAAAATCTGAAGAAACATCTACATTTGCGGGAGCATTTGCCCCTGTCCAAAAATTCATACCTTCAATATAGGTCCACACATATTGGTCAGCGGCAAGGAGACTGTTGTAGATATTATGAGTCATCCATTGGCTTTGATAGGCTGGATTACTCCAATTATTTGGGAAATAACGGTTATAACAATAGTCAAGATAAGGTGCCATAGCGACTTGCCCCTGTTGGTTCCACTTACCAAGTAAGATTGGATCGCATACTTTTGGAGTGGCTTCAATTCTTACATGGTAGTAGCTAGCATCATTCCCATTAATGTATTCTTTACTATCGTTGATATAATAGGATGTTTCATTTCCATCCACCAAGATACTCTCAGGATTTAGCGCCTCTAACATGCCGTCTGCAAAGGCTGGCAATAATGCATATTCAGAACCAGGAAGATTATTTATGTTGCCATAGCAATAGTCCCAACAATAGCCATAGAGAAAAGTAGTCATGATGGTGATCTTAGGCATGTGTATTTGCAGCGCCTGGGCATATTCCTTTCCTCTTTGCCTTGCTTTTGCTTTCACAAGATCAAAGGATTTGCCAGTATAGGGAGGAGCGCCTTTGGCGTTAGATTTACTGTACCACCATGG
>DASVUU010000007.1:0-1984 GCA_036386935.1 Cytophagaceae bacterium
AAACAAACAAGGCAAAGAATATATATAAGTAAGTAAAGTATTTAGTAGTCATGGTTGTAATGTTATATAGCTCTTATCGAAAATGGTGTATACGCAACTTCTATTTATAACGCCAGCTTTTATTCCAATGTTTTAAGGTTATTTTCTTTATTTTCAGGAATTTCAATGGCATGTAATCCTATTTCGTCGAAGTAAATTTCCATAATATCGACACTTTTAGTCAACAAATTACATGTCGTTTCGTAAACCGAACCATAGGTTAAATATGTCTAAATGAAATACCGTGCCATCATATCATTCCAATCGTCCTGGTATCCTACCTATTGCAATTATCCGGCCTTAAATTCAAAATCATTAAATATTTATATAAGTCATTTTAATGAAACCTATTTATTTGGAAGTAAAAATTCGAAACTAGCGATATAAAAGTACAATAAAATATTGATTATTAAATAAGTGTGTATATAAATTATATAACTCTAGATTGAAAAAAGCAATCGGTATTTTAAAAACTATTTTCTCAACATTAATAAATTAATAAAACAGTGAATCCTTGATAAAAGGAACAACAGCATTAAATACAATAAAATGGAAACTTACCTTTCTCAAAGCAGAAGTAACATTGAAATTTTGACCAGAATTTGTTATTCTTCTCTGATAGGGACTGCAATTATACTTTGCAATCTTTCGTCATTATTTGCAGAGGGAACAAAAGAATTAAATCCTAGCCTAAATGATAAAGGATTTATTCAAATATGGGACATTACGGATCAGCCTAATAGAAAATTCGCTACCTACCTTGCCAACGCCGACCAAAGACTCCACATAAAAATCTGCAACCCTGGGGAGAAAATCTACATGGGGTTTAGGATCCAAAATGCAGCTCCGAACAATACTGCCTACTTTAGACTGAAGGATCCAAGTGGCAATGTGGTAATGGGACCTACGCTAATCTCTTCTGCCAATACTACAGGAAATATAAACACCTATAACGAGGCCGTTGCGGGCCCTAAACAATTAGTTGGCGCCAATGGCTACGATGGATTCGAATATACCTCTACTACAACCGGAGATTATTATATAGAATTCAACTATCACCCTACCAATAACCCAACTTTCCCTGCTACAGCATCTACCTATCAAAGGACGTTTGAATTTTTTGATATTACCGTTGGAAACGCTGCAAATAAAGCAGTTGACGGAAGACTTTGGTGCAAAGCATGGGACCTTATCCTAGGCAATTTTACAAGAGTTTTCAATGGTAGGATGTTCATTTACGCAAATGATGGTATCGTTACCAAGGTTGAGTTCAATGCTATTCAACCCAATGGATTTATTGTATCCGCAAATTCCAAGGGCTGTACAAATACCGGCAACTCTTTTGAAAATAGGCTTTCGAGGCCAGGAAACGTGACGTTTCCAGAATACAAGATATTTCTAAACGATCCAGATATCAATTGCTACCCGACTGGAATCTTTGGAAAGCTCAACTCAGCCCCCACTATAAGTGGATGCGATCCAAACAACAGGTGTATAAATATCTCAGTCGACAAGGAGGGTAATGTCGATGTAATATTAGATCTTGACGGAAATCCCGGCTACAACCCCGGCACTCGGGATAGAGTGTTCTCCACCATCCTAAAGGTTGGGAATAATTGTATTCCTTGGGATGGCAAGGACGGGCAGGGTAAAATGGTTGTTCCAGGTACGACTTTCCCCATCCAGATAGATTATTTTAATGGCATCACTCACCTTCCCTTATATGATGTAGAAAATCATACTAAGGGATTTATTGTTGATTTGGTAAGACCAGTCGGCCCAAAACCAATGCTATTCTGGGATGACAGCGGTATACCAGGAGGAACAAAAAATCTAACGGGCTGCAACGATCCAGGTGGCTGCCACGCATGGCCCTTTACAGAATATACCAATACTTCAGCCAGCTATGGAGATGTCAAGACAATCAATACATGGTGGTATGCAA
>DASVUU010000008.1:0-9532 GCA_036386935.1 Cytophagaceae bacterium
GCAGGTACTCTGTTGTAGTCTTCCTGTGAAATCTATCCCAGTCGAGTTTATAACTAGGATTAGTAGCACCGTCTCTTGTTGGCATATCCTCCCATTTATAGACCTGCATACCCCAATAACTTGTTCCCCAGGCAGCATTTAATGCTTCCGTCGTCTTATACTTTTTTTTAAGGTAGGCTACAAAGTTTTTAAAAAAATAAGTAGTGTTTGCTTCACCAGTTGTCACTTCGTTATCCACCTGAAAACCAATTACAGCCGAGTGTTTACCATATCTTTCGGCGATTTTCCTTACTATACGCTCTGCATAAGTTAAAAATTGAGGGTGCAGGATATCCATGTTTTGCCTTACACCATAATAGTGCCTCTCCCCTTTCAATTTAGTTGCTATAATATCCGGATGTTTTGCTGCCATCCATGCTGGAATAGAATAAGTAGGGGTGCCCATAATTACTTTTATTCCAGCTGCACCAAGCTTGTCAACTATTCTATCCATCCATGCAAAATCAAATACACCATCCTCAGGCTCAAATCTTGCCCAACTTGATTCTCCAACTCTTACCACAGAAAGTCCAGCTTCTTTCATTAATTTTATATCCTCTTCAAGCCTTTCATAAGGCATATACTCATGGTAATAGGCCGCACCGTATAGAATCTTATCCATTGCCATAGGCTGCGCTATTGATGAAAAGACAACGGTTAAGAGGAAAAGAAGTAAAAGGGGGCTTCGAGGTTTCATTTTTGTTTATCGCGGATATTAGCTGTAGGAATATTCATCAAACTTATCACTTTTTGATCACTGTAAAAAACACTTATTACTTGTGACCCACTAAAGTCAGAGCAATCTTAAAATTATATTTTTTCAAGAACAGGACAAATTCTAATCTACCTACTAGCATCAATATTGGCTGTTTAAATTATTCAACAAATTAAAATTTAGAGTTTATCGATTTTTTTTAACGACCTTACAATTTCCTCCGACAATTGTATTTTTAAGGTAATATTTTTTAATAAAGTGTAATTTTTCGTTAGATTTGAGAACTAACATCTAATTTTTTATAAGAAAGGCTACATGTCTAAATTAAAAAATATAATTAAGCAGCTTTCCACAACCGATTATAACTCTATCTATAAATCTTTAATGGAAAATAATGCGGAGAAATCTGCTTATTTATTAAAATTTATGAGAGAAAAGCAGCTCTCTGATGCTAAGATTATGGAGGAGCTGGAGGTTAATACAAATGCATATTATACCCTTCGATCCAGACTCAATCAAAAGATCGAAGAGCATCTCCTACATGAGATGGAAAGCCCTCGGACCACGCTTTTAAAGAAAGTTTCGACGATCAATGAAATACTCTTCACAAAAAAGAAAGCGATTGCAATAGCGACATTAAAGAAATTAGAGAAGGAGCTGTTGGACTATGACCTGTCCAATGAGCTGACAATCGTATATAAAACGCTCAAAAAATTACAAATAAATAGTCCTGATCAATTCAATTATTCCCAGCTCTATAACAGGCACGTGGCCTACATGCTTGCGCTTGATAAGGCTGAGGACCTGCTAGCCGAGTATTTTAAAAAGTACGGCAATTTTTTATTGACGAGAGATGAAAATGAGAAGTTCGGGCTCAGTTTACTGAAAAACGAGATGGACAATGTTGCCAAGCTACATCAGTCTCACAGATTATATGTTTACCAAAACTGTATTAATATATTTCATAGGTTATTCATAGAAAAAGATAGGCCCGAAAGCGAAGAAGATTCCATCGAGGCGATCTTTGAGAAGGTTCAAGGAATTTTTGATTCCTACTACTTAGATTCCATTTATTATCATTTGAAGCTTGTATTTGAGTATCTGAAATTTGAGTACTACTCGAAGACGTCAGTATTCCGAAAGGCCGAAAAATATTATGAGGAAGTTAATGAGTCAATCTCACCGCTTTTGACGAATTATAATCTCTACACCTTCTCTCCCCAATTTTTATTATCCAAACTTGAAAGAAGTCTAAGGCTGGATGTAGAAATAAACCTTTATGAAGAGAACAAAGCACTTTTTGAAGATTACGAACTAGACAAAAATAACACGTCACAATTGGTGATCTACAGCCTTTACCGAGCTCTAGCTTGCTATTACAGCGAGAAATTCGATGAATCTGCTCGTTGGCTCAATTCTATGTTTAACGAACATAGTCTCAAAAGAATGCCATTCCTACATTTAGAGATTAAATTGATCTTGGCCCTACAATATTGCTTAACGAAAGATTATGAGTTATTCAATCAATTGATAAACAGTATTCAAAGACAGATTAGACAATTGGGAAAAGGAAATTGTGTCTATATTTTGATCTTTACTAAGATTCTAAAGATGTCATTGAATGACCTCAAAAAAAGCAAGGCCAATAAAATCCAATCTTACATCAACAAACTCAACAAAGCGAAGCCAGCTTATTTTTCCCCTTTACAGTTCATAAAAATGGACGAGGAATTTATAAGTAGGCTCAGTTAAAGATTTTATAATTTTTTGGGCGCATCCCGGAAGACCGGGACCGGGCTGTACACTTCTACTCCTCGTCCGCGAAAAGCGGTACTGTGGGGTATTCGTTGCCATCCCTTTCGCAAAAGAAGCTACTGACTAGAGCTTTTTAAGATTTTCTTGGGTAAGAGGTTTATTTATGTACTTCAATACATATTGGTTTTTCTTAGCCTTATTCATATCCTGTGGATTAAGGGAAGAAGTTAGCATCACAACCTTACAGTGAACCTTGATACTATCCGACAGCCTCTCAAATTCATCTAAAAATTGGAATCCATCCATGAGAGGCATGTCAATATCAAGAAAGATAATCTCGGGAAGATACATACTTACCGGCCCTCGCGCCAACTTCTCTATATTCTTTAAAAATTCAATGGCACTTTTTGCGCCTGAATGTATAAAAATGTGTTCACAGATATTTGCAGCCTCGATCATCTTTTGATTAATGAGATTATCAATCTCATTGTCATCAACCAACATTACTGCGTAATACTTCTTCTGAGCATTATCCATTTTCAAAAATTTAATTTTAATATCTATTGAGCCTAAACATACACAAAAAATTCATCAATGTCATTTTTTCATACATCGAACCTGATGCCTTGTGCTAGAGGTAATTTTTTGCTGTAATTAATTGTATTTGTTTGCCTTCTCATGTATGCTTTCCACGAATCCGAACCAGATTCTCTGCCCCCTCCCGTCTCTTTTTCGCCGCCAAAGGCCCCTCCGATTTCAGCGCCAGAAGTTCCAATATTTACATTTGCGATGCCGCAATCAGAACCTTGATGAGAAAGGAATGTTTCTGTTTCTATAATATTATTTGAAAAAATTGCAGACGATAAGCCCTGTTTTACATCGTTTTGTATTTTGATTGCATTAGACACTTCACCACTATATTTAATTACATAGAGTATTGGCGCAAACGTTTCCTCCTGCACGATGAGATAATGATTTTCTGCTTCAGCAAGCACTGGCATTACATAATTTCCCTTCGCTAACTCACCAGTCGTTAATCGTTCGCCCCCTGTGATGATTTTACCCCCTTCACTCTTTAGTCTTTCTATCGCCGTAAAGAAGCTTTTAACTGCATCCTTATCAATCAGCGGACCGACCAGATTATTTTCTTGTAACGGATTTCCTATTGGTAGCTTTTTATAGGTTGCGCTAAGTCTTTGCAATACTTCATCATAAACCTTTTCATGTACTATAAGTCGTCTTGTCGTTGTACACCTTTGGCCACCCGTCCCAACTGCACCAAAAACGGTTGCCCGAATGGCGATATCAAGGTTAGCATTTTCAGTGATTATGATCGCATTGTTCCCGCCCAACTCCAACAATGATTTCCCCAGACGTGCCGCTACATTTTGATTTACCAGTTTACCCATTCGGGTTGAACCAGTAGCAGACACTAAAGGTATCCTAACGTCTTTAGACATGAGTTCGCCAATCTTATAATCGCCAATGATATAAGAAAATACCCCTTCAGGTACCCCATTCTTTTCCAATACTTCTTCGATGATCTTTTGACAAGCGATGGCGGTAAGTGGTGTTTTCTCTGATGGCTTCCAAATACAAACATTTCCGCAGACTGCTGCTACCATTGCATTCCAGGACCACACGGCCACTGGGAAATTAAAGGCAGAGATTATTGCTACAACTCCCAAGGGATGGTATTGCTCATACATTCGATGCTCAGGCCTTTCTGAGTGCATTGTAAAACCGTGCAACTGTCTAGATAGTCCCGTGGCGTAGTCACAGATATCAATCATTTCTTGCACCTCTCCCTGACCTTCTTGCAAGATCTTGCCGGTTTCTAGTGTAACAAGCATTCCAAGCGCTTCCTTATTCTCTCTTAGCTTGACCCCAATTTGACGAACAACCTCTCCTCTTTGTGGCGCAGGTATATTGCGCCAGAGCTCAAACGCCTCTATGGCCTTATTGAGCACAATTTCATACTCTGTTTTACCAGCATAAGATACAGAACCCAAAAGCCTTGAATCAATAGGCGAGTAAATCTTTTTGTCCATCTCCTGCATGACGTCAGCATAGACTCTACCTGTACTATAGGAAGAATTAGTTTCGCCGATACCAAGTTTCTTCAGTAAGGAGAGGATCTCTTTTTCTATTTGCATAGGTTAAACTTATTTAAGGCAATTATGTACTTTGATACTTTCTATCCAAACTTTTAAAAATAAAAAAAGCGCCTGAAGGCGCTTTTTTTGTAGATAATTGAAACCTACCAACCTATCGCATAATAAGCTTTTTGCCCATTTGGATAGATTCCTTCTATCAGGGTTCCACCCTCTTTTCCTTTGTTTATTATTTCCTGCGCATCCTCTGGAGTAGAAACACGCACTTTGTCAATTGAAGTAATGATAAACCCTTCTTTGATTCCTGCTTCCTT
Organism: Cytophagaceae bacterium; assembly: GCA_036386935.1. Taxonomy (GTDB): domain Bacteria; phylum Bacteroidota; class Bacteroidia; order Cytophagales; family Cytophagaceae; genus DASVUU01. The sequence continues at coordinate 4,938 of DASVUU010000008.1, forward strand.
TAATTTGCCGTTTGAAAGATTTACAATCTTAATACCAGTTGCAATCATAAGTTTTGCCAATTCCTCTTTTGAAGCAGATATCAACTCAGCGCCCAAGAGGTTTTTCACTGCAGATACGTCTCTCTTAATTAAATCAGTATTTCCGCTTCTATTCCTCAATTCAGCTTCGACATCGATAGTCTTACCTTTCCTTACGTAGGAGATCTTTACTTTATCGCCAGGTCTATTTCTTGCCACAATTTCTTGTAGTTCTGAAGCGGAATTCACAGCGATACTATTAATGTGTGTGATGATGTCGCCTTCCTTTAGACCTGCTTTGTCGGCAGCACTAGCCTTACCAATTGCAGCTACGTACACTCCATGAATATAGTCTTCGATGCCTTTCTCTTTTGCTGTAGCAGCATTAAGGTCCAAGATGGTAACTCCAAGCAAGGCCCTTTGCACCTGACCGTATTTAAGTAAATCATCCATTACTTTCTTTACCAATGTCACAGGTACCGCAAAAGAGTATCCTGTATAGGAACCTGTAGGACTGGCAATAGCTGTGTTAATTCCAATTAACTCTCCTTTAAGATTGACAAGTGCCCCACCGCTATTTCCTGGATTTACTACCGCGTCTGTTTGTAAGAAAGACTCTACCGCCATATTATCCTTATCTCTAAGTATATTGATATTTCTTGCTTTCGCACTTACTATCCCAGCTGTAACGGTCGATGTAAGATTGAAAGGATTACCGACTGCTAATACCCATTCTCCAATCTTTATCTTATCGGAGTTTCCGTATTTCACATAAGGAAGGCCTTTCTCCTCGATTTTTAATAAGGACAAATCTGTTGTTGGGTCTGTTCCTATTAGCTTAGCAATGTAAGACCTCTTATCATTCAACACAACTTCTATTTTATCGGCACTTTCGATCACGTGGTTGTTGGTTACGATATATCCATCTTCAGACAAGATAACTCCAGACCCTGATGCTTCCTGTGGAGCACCACCCCGATGATTTTTATCTTGGGGCATAGAATATCCTTCGCCAAAATAATCCTTCAACATCTCATCGAAAGGCGTTTTTGAACCGTTCAAATTAGAAGCACCCTTTACCTCATAGTAAGTTCGGATATGTACCACGGATGGGCGCACGACATCTGCCGCGTAAATAAAATTTAACCCTTCTGGTACCACAATATTGGTATCCGAAAAGAAATTTGTAAAATGAGCTTTCTGGCTCTTTTCGATAGACTCGTACCTCGTATCATTTAAAAGAAGTTTAAACCCAAAAAGGGAAAGTAAACCTCCAATAAAGGAAGAAAGCAGAGCAACGATGATAATTTGCTTTTTATTCATGATAATTTTCTAAGTTTTATATATAGGTAAAGAGATTTATTGGTTTGAGTAAGCAAATAAATGAACTTCAGTTATACCCTAACAAATTTTTAACAAAAAAGTGTATTTCTAATTATAATTTTTTGGGGGCCTGAGCCCCCAAAAAATTATTTCACTTGAATTGTAGCTTTGGCAATCTTTTTCTCATCCTTTGGAATAGTAATTAATAGAATTCCATCGTTATAGGCGGCCTCTATTGCTTCTGCATTTGCTTTTTCTGGGAGATAAAAGGCTCTTTGAAACGCACCATATTGTGTTTCTAGTATATGGTATTTTTTTGACCCTTCCGATTTCTCGAATTTCCTTTCTCCACTTATAAGCAGTTTGCCATCTGCCAAATCTATCTTAAACTCTTCCTTCTTCATGCCTGGGATGGCCAGATGGATTTCATACTTCTGTTCGTCCTCGACAATGTCGACTTTTGGAAAAAATTTAAGAATTTTTGCTTCGTTATTATTTACTGAATCTTTGAAAAAATTATCAATAATATCAGTAAATGATGTTGGTATAAAACCGTTTAGCTCTGAATTGTTTTTTACAAGTGTCATGGCTTTAGTTGTTTAGTTACGATTTTCCTACAAGAAAATTCTGTTCCAAAAGCAATTTTAGGACAATTTGTCAATTACCTATGTAAAGTTATTGCCAAAATGACACTACTTTAATTGAAAATAAATTTTGATTATTTATAATCATATCCTATGTTTGCACTCCGTTTAGAAATAAACATTCCTCCTTAGCTCAGCTGGTTAGAGCACATGACTGTTAATCATGGGGTCCTAGGTTCAAGCCCTAGAGGGGGAGCAAGAAAAGCCCAAATACAGGACAGTATCTGGGCTTTCTTATTTTTTATGCTTATTCAATTTTGGGGCATCTTCAATCCAATTATACCCGAGTTTCTTGAAAGCTAACTATACTTTCTACGAAGTATGTCTAAAAATTCTAAACGTGCTTCACTTTCATTCGACCAGGAATATTTATTCTCAAATTCCTCCCGCAACTTTGCTATAGCACCGTCATAGCTCGAAGCATTGTCAGCAATATCAATTGCCTTTAAATAATCCTCATTGTTCCCCTTGAATAATTCATTAAGAAAAAGGAATTTCTTAATGAGTGTAATTTCCTCTCTGATGCTTTGAATTCTGGATTTGGACAATTTATCAATTAGGGTATTGTCTGATGATTGCGCTAGAGTGTCGTTTAGAATAACAGAACTCTGCTTGACCGCCTCTTTATGAGTATCCTCCGCATTTTCTTCAGGTGATATAATGTGAGTTTGTGGGAATTTTAGGTTAGTTTCCTCTTGGTCTATCGGCTTAGCAATAGCTCTTACCCGACCTAATAGCTCCTCGTTTGTCTCTAACTTATCCTTCTGATTTTGCAGAATATTTTCAAGTAGCTCTTGACATTGAGGAAGGGGCATACTAACCTTTTCAGATCTTTTCATTGAAAGCATTAATTCCTCGAAGAGAAACCGATTTACTTTAATAAATTTTCTATCCGCCTCTATTTCTTGAAGTTTAATGGTTGTTTGTTCAGGGTACAGTACTTCCAGTATTCCGCGGGGATATGCTGTTAATATTACGTAGTTAAATGTTGCTTTTTGAAGTAATAGGATGAAGTCCTCGATTTTGATCGAAATATGACTTGAGAGTGAATTTAAAAAGTCAACCATAGCCTTTTTTACTACAGGGTGGTTGTAATCGAAATATGGGCTAGATAGCTTTGCTGTTTCTTTGTTCCACTGTTGGAATATCTCGCGAATGATAAGGTAATTTAATGCTGGATTGTCTGAGAATGAGATTATTTCATCCCCACTTAATATTCTGCGCCCGTTTATAACTTTGTCTAATAACTCCTTGGAAAGAGTTTCCGAAAGTTCCTTGAATTTGGAAATATCTAATTGGCTGTTCATGTGTTTATGCTTGAGTATATAACATATAAATTATATACAATGTATATATACGATATCCTTAACTAAGATATTACAATATTTACTTTTTATATTTGTTATATAATATCTAACATCAGATATCTCAAAGACACTATGTACTATAGATTTTTATTCTTGCTCACAATTTGCATTAATGCATTCGGCCAATCAAGTATTCCGATTGGTACTTGGAGAACTCACCTTTCTTACAATTCTGTCCAGACTGTGGAAATAGCTGGCGACAGGGTTTATGCTGGTTCTGTGAATAGTGCTTTCTATATAGAAAATGGCATTTTTAATGAATTATCAAAACTGACCGGCTTATCTGATATTGGCATAACTAAAATCAGGTTTCACGAAAAAAGTAATACAGTCATATTTGGCTATCAAAACGGCAATATTGATTTGATCATTAACAAAAGTACTATCTTAAACCTCAATGACATTGTCAGATCAGACATTCAAGGAAGTAAGAAGATAAATGAGATTCACTTTCATGAAAACCTGGCTTTTCTTTCTACTGACTTTGGGGTAGTCGTATTAGATCTCATAAGAAAGGAGGTAAAGGAGACCTATCAAAATTTTTCATCGACCACCGAAGTGTTAAATACCTACGCAACTGTAGTTTTTTCTGATTCAATATATGTTTGCACAAACAAGGGGCTTTATGTTTCTAAGTTTTCCAATACAAATCTTATGGATTTTTCTACTTGGAAAAAAAGCCTACCCTCAAATACTTTAAATGGAATCCCTGCAATTGGAGCCTCTGTTTATAATGATAAAATTTGGGTTGCTTTTTATAACAGCGGGATCTTTTATAAACAAAATAACGGTTGGATAAAGTCTCCAGCTGAAGATGCAAATAGAAATAGGATTTTTGGAATGCGGACGTCAAACAACCAACTAATCACTTTTGGAAACACTGCTAAATTGCTTACCGAAGAGAAGGTCTCTGGCATTAATTCCTCTGGCATATATAGCCTTGATGCTGTAATTGCTAAAAATGGTCAAGTCTACGTCGCAGATAGTTTGTCAGGCTTAATGACTTTTACGAACGGCCAATATGGGCCCCTAGCTTTTAGTGGCCCTAGTACTTCTAGCTTCTTTAGGTTTAAACAAATAAAAAGTGATATTTATGCCTTACCAGGTGGATATAGCAATATCTATGCACCTACCGGAGCTAACTTCGGGCTTGATAAATTTGCTAACGGCTTATGGGAGAAAAAATCAATTTCCCCAGCTGCGATGGTATTGGTAGACATGGCCTATAGTCCTATCAACGACA
>DASVUU010000009.1:0-1989 GCA_036386935.1 Cytophagaceae bacterium
CATTATCAGTTTCTTTCTCTGGGAAAAGATCATATGACTTCGATAGTGACGATCTGATTTATGAATGGAGGATGGAGGGGAGGAAGATTGTATCAAGAGATCGGGATTTCAAATACATATTTACCAAGCCTGGTATTTTCCACCCGTCTCTTACTGTAACTGATCCGGCCGGAGCAAGGACAACAGCGAGCGTAAAGATTGCTGCAGGTAATAGTATACCTAACGTGGCGGTTAAACTAGATGGCAATAGGAGTTTTTACTGGGATAATTCAAGTTTAATATATGAAGTAGAGGTACAAGATAAGGAAGATAAAATCATTAATCCTCGTAATATAACTGTTTCGTTCGACTACCTACCAGAAGGACAGGACATGGCAAGCATTTACGTTAAGCACAACAGAAATAACAATATTCCTCTTCAAATCACAAATTATCTTATTCTTAAGAGTGACTGTAAGGCATGTCATTCAATCGATAGGAAATCGATAGGGCCCAGCTTCCTGCAAATTGCAACTAGGTACGAGAATACTGCTAACGTGCTCAACGCACTTGCAAATAAAATCATCAAAGGGGGAAGTGGAGTCTGGACGAGTCAACACGCCATGAGCGCCCACCCAGATCTCTCCATAGACGATGCGAAGGAAATGGTAAAATATATTCTAGGTCTAGGCGAAGACAAAATGGGAGAGGGAAAGATGGCGCCAAAGGGCACAATTACTTTCGATAAGGAAAGCAAAGAAGAGAAAGGTACTTATTTCCTTACTGCGGAATACAAAGACAATGGTGGTATCGGGCTTCCGTCATCAAAGGGCGGCATGGTGATTCCTTTTAAATATTATATAGTCAAAACTTCCACTGCGGACGTTAACTATAGATGTACCAATTATACGACGTCGATGGAATTCAAACAGGACGATGCTTATTTTGCATTTAAAGACATTGATCTTACAGAAGTAAGTAAGTTAAGAATCCAGTTTTCCTCCACTAATCCATCAAGCAAGTTTGAAATAAGAAAAGGTGGCCCCAAAGGTAAAGTCTTAGATGTTCTAAATGTCCCCAATACCGGTATATGGTCAAATTTCCAATGGCTGGAGACAAAACAATTAAATGAATCAGGTCTATGTGATTTGTATTTTGTTTGCAAGTACACCTCAGAGCCAGCGGCAAAGCTGTCACAAATTACAAAAATTGAGTTTTTAAATAAGTAGTTATAAGATAAGAATAAACCGATTGTCTTAACATCTCATCTTTAGAGCCTCCCTCTGCGATACGGCAGATTTGCTGTTTGAGCTCGATGGACAAGGGTTTGGTAAAACAATTGAATACTCGACATAGGACGTTAGGGCGCTTCGTTGCTGCGAGTTCCAAATCAGCTTTGATTTCCCAGGAACTTGTAGGGATCCAGGATTTGCATACTTTTTTATCAATGCCTGCCCCGATGGCTATAGGAGAAAAAAGAAATGGGCCCGCCCAGAGAGGGCGAAGTCCCATCGAAAACCTATCTCTAAATGCAACAATGAACTATCCATACTCAAACGTAGAGGTTTCCTAGCGTCTTTGATTTATTAATAGAATCGCTTTATAAGTTCTGAAGTGAGGCCAAGCGAAGTGCGTTATACCTTCAACTTCTTCAAATTTACTAGACAGGTTTTTGCACTATCTATAGATGTTCCAGTAAAATCTTCTTGTTCTACTACAGGAACATCGAGTCCAGCCAGCTTGGCGTTAGCAAATATAGTTTTGAAATCGATGCGTCCATTTCCAACCTCTGTACTTACTTTTTTAACTTTGTCCATGTCTTTCACATGCCAGAGTGGGAAACGGTTAGGATATTTTTTAAACAAAGCTACTGGATTTTCTCCTCCTGAAACCACCCAGTACAAATCCATTTCAAAGCCTACCAGCTTAGGGTCAGAATAGGAAATAAAATGTTCATAAATGCTTTTGTTACCTACTTTTTTAAATTCAAAATCATGGTTATGATATAAG
>DASVUU010000010.1:0-2161 GCA_036386935.1 Cytophagaceae bacterium
TATTCGGGGTTTGGTTATTCTCTTTTCTATTTGATATCAGGGTTGATAACCTTTATTGATTTCATTTTTACGCTAATGACTGAGACATAATCGTGAGACTTCAAAACTCGTTCGTGAAAAAACTAAATCATTTCCACAGCATCTTAAAATCTACTTACAACCTCCAAATGAAGTTTCAACCCACCGATCAGTTTTGGGATCATATGATGTAGTAAATTTTTTGATTAAGACCATTTCATTGTTTACTAGTTTATAAACAAAGTGGACATCTAATTTATCCTTACAAAGGGTTTTGACTTCCTCAATAGTTTTCTTTTTTTGATCAAACCTTAAATAGGTTTCAAGGAATGTACTTCTATAATATTTAAGTGTTTTGGGATCTCTCAAGAAGTAAATATTTTGATCTTCTTCTTTAAAGCAAGAAAAATCTTCCAAGCCATCAAAATTATAGTCCTCGACGCTAATATTGCTCATTCTTAAAAGTTTACAATCTATTTGGAATTCGTGAAGAATTTTGTCAGTAACTTTTTCAAGAACTTTTATCTTCGAGGCCCTTGCAAGTTTGCCCTGTTGTGGTTTTTTATAAGCTATCTTAAAGTAGACGTCTTTTGCTGAGGTTGATTGTAAGAACTCCCGCTCTGCCCAATCACTATTTTCAGGTTCTATAGTATGAAAGGTTTGAGACAAGGTAAGGGTTAAATCCTTACCCGTTACCTCATCTATCCAAGAACCATAAATCTGCTTCTCTTTAAAGTCAAAATTTTTCAACCTAAGGCTTTCCACGAGCTTTTCATGCCGACTGTTTGGGGTTTTTTCGTATCGTTCTAGGATTAAATCCTTGTCTTCCATATATCCATCCATATTCAAAGGAGTATCCTGCTTGTCATAGGCATATACCGCAGCATATTTGTCTTTATGAGGATAGTAGTGAATATTGATTTGGATTGGATATTTACCAATAGACCCTGAATACAGCGTTTGGCTAAAAGCTGCAACGGAAAACAACACCAAAAAAATAGCTATCAATTTTTTCATTTTATTTTAGAATTTCACAGGTTCGGTGAGCATAGAAGCTCTTGAAAGAAATCTAGTACTCAGAGAGAGAAACGATTCGCGTAATAGTGGCTGGAAGTGTGCAATCCGTAATGGACATAATCTCCAGTCTAATAATATTGAACTAATCAAACTATTCGAAACTTTGACGGTTAGTTTATAGATATTTGAGCTTCCAGCTTAGAATTTTATAAACTAAAGTTATAGCCGGGTTCCTCCCCATTATAATTAGCGACATTATTCAACGTCTCAACAATGGTTCCGTCAGTTAGTATCTTAAGCTTTCTATTAAGGACATTTAAACCCCCGTATTTCCCAGCGTATGCTTTGATATTTATCTGATAATCTATATCTACTGTTAGTCCTCCATAGTAATTGGTAGTGCCTGCGTCTGTCGTTAAGCCTGTAGTCAGAATTCTCCTTCGATCAATTATTTTTTCTCTTATACAATCATAAGTAAATAATTCATAATCCAAACTTCTCAAATTACCTTTTCCATTTTTGCGTGTCTTTAATGCAATAAAAACAAGCAATTCGTCATTCAAAGATGGTAAGCAACTTTGTAATGTATAATTTCTTAATTTATACTCATTGATTTCTTGGCCGTCAATCATTCCAAAAAGGCCTTTATCTTCTGTTTGCGGCAATGCTTGTTTGTCCGCAAAGTAATATAATGGAATACTATCTGATTTCTTTCTTAATAAAGAGTCAAGCCTGTTCTTTCTAAAGTAACGGACAAGATTCTTTTTTATCTCTGGATCGTTATACAAGCCTTCGAAGAAATAGGGAGCTATCGTATAGGGAAGGGAATGTTTATCTAGTTTTTTTAGGACACTCGAGAAATTTTGAGAGGCGAGCATACTTGATTTTAAAAAGCTTATTTCTCCATCAGTTACATTAAAGGACAATAACTTGTTCTTAAGCTCGCCAATATTGTTTAGGCTGTCCACGGATATCTTATAATGAGAATCCAGCTCTTCTAAGATTGAATAGCTGACATCAATTGTACCTTCAATATATCTCCGGTACCAAAAGGATAAAAACCAATTTTTAGCCTCGTTTTTATTGTAAGATTGATTAATTTCTTCGGAAAATAAGTTATAAAATT
>DASVUU010000011.1:0-41469 GCA_036386935.1 Cytophagaceae bacterium
AATGATAAGATAGGGGTGAGTAATAATACAGGAGTATTTGCCAATTATGCCTACAGAATACGACTTACGAATGCAGGAACGCTTGCCCTTGGGCTATCGGCTGGAGTGTCCCAGTTCAAAGCGAATCTTTCGGAAGTAAAATCTTCCAGCAATACCGCTGTCTCCGATCCGGCATTCTCCGAGAATCAAGTGCGGATGTTACCTAACTTTGGGGCCGGCATTTACTATTCAACAGATAAACTTTACATGGGGATATCAATGCCTCATTTGCTGAATAATAAATTGGCCAACGACTTTGCAAATGCTACAGGCAACGAAAGAGCAAGACAATTTAGACACCTATTTGTGGCCTTTGGAGGGGTGCTTGCAGTAAGCAACAATTTGAAATTAAAACCCTCTTTGCTTTACAAATATGTACATGCAGCTCCCATGCAATTGGATTTGAATTGCAATTTCTGGTTCCACGATGTCTTCGCCTTGGGCGCCTCATACAGGACAGATAAGACGGTTGTCGCTTTGGTTGAAATACAGGCTACGCCGCAGTTTAGAGTGGGCTATGCCTATGATCTGAACTTTAAGAAAATTTCGCCTGCCAACTCGGGCAGCCATGAAATAATGATGCGTTATGAATTTGCATTCAACAAGAAAAAATTCCTTACACCAAGATATTTTTAATTAACAATTTCATGAAAAAAATTACCCTATTCGCATTATATATTATTTGTAATAATGCATTCGGTCAAGTTGCTTCTTTGAATTCTGCAAATAAGGCCTTCAGAAACTTAAACTATATGCAGGCTATTTCTCAATACGAGTCGCTCCTGCAATCTAAAAAGGCAGACGGAAAGCAAATATTGTTTCCATTAGCATACAGCTACAAAGAAATAAATGACAGCAAGAATGCTGAGAAATACTTTGGTATGATCGCCAAATCTGATACTGCTGTAATAAGCAAGTTCTATTACGCGCAAGCGCTTTCAGCAAATGGAAAGTATAAAGAGGCTAACGAATGGTATAAGAAATATGCTTCGGTGGCAAAGACAGATGAACGAGGAAGCAACTTCGTAAAAGGATATAGTAACTTGGCCAGATTTTACAAAGACTCTTCTTACATCAAGGTAAGTCTATTAAATATCAACTCGCCGCAATCTGACTTCAGCCCGACTTTATATAAAAATGGATTGGTATTTACTTCTGCACGAAAAGGAAATACCAACAAGGTTTTCGGATGGAACAATACCTCTTTCCTAGACCTATATTATGTCGAAGATACTGCTAAGATAAAACCTGCTTCCGGAGAATTGTTACAGATATTAAATAGCAACTCCTCCGAGTATGCTTCCAAAGTGCATTCCGATGAAACACGTCAGACAAGCAATGACAGTCCCGTTCTAGGATATTTGTCCGACAATAATTCTACCATCAATAACAATGCTGACACTTTAGGAATAAAGAGATTTGACGATGCGATAAATAGCAAGTTCCATGAAGGACCTGCAGCGTTCTATAGATCTGGCGATACAATGTTATTCACGCGAAACAGCTACAACGGTGGCGGAACGGAAAAAAGCAAAGAAGGGATCGTAAAATTACAAATCTTTACTGCTACTAAAGCCAATGGAAATTGGGGAAATGTGCAAGAGTTTTCATTTAACAACAAAGACTACTCTGTAGGTCACCCAGCTCTTTCGTCTGACAATAAAACCCTCTACTTTATTTCAGATATGCCAGGAAGCATTGGCGGGACAGATATCTACAGCAGCACTTGGGACGGATCGAAATGGAATACACCTGTCAACTTAGGAAAAAAAGTCAATACGGAAGGCGATGAAATGTTCCCATATATCAGCTCTGATGGTCGTTTATATTTTTCGTCTAACGGTCATGCAGGACTTGGAGGATTAGACATCTTCAAGGTCGACTCTAGTTTTAGCACTGTCACTAACATGGGCTTTCCTATCAATACCATGAAAGATGATTTTGGCATTTTATTTACCAATGAGCGAAATGGCTACTTTAGCTCTAATAGAAAACGGGGATTAGCAGATGACGATATCTACAGTTTTTATATCGCTCCACCAATCAAATTAAAGGTATTAGTTCTTAATGAAAATACTAAAGAGCCGTTACGTGATGCAAAAGTAGTGGTTTTCGACACTGTCACTTATTATACAGATAGTCTAGGAACTATTGAACACAAGGTTGACAATCCTAATGTGAGCCATACAGTTCTTGCAAGTAAAAACAGGTTTAAAGACAATAGCAAGACGATCACTTCTGGTGAGTTAAAAGCTGATGCAGACAGGACATTTGAGTCTACGATAATATTAGCTCTGAAACCGGACATCTTATTTCAAGCCACAGTAAGAGACAAGCACACCAATGATATATTGGACAGCGCTAAAGTCATGATACTGAATCAATGTTCTAACACGGTGGAAACCTCATATACAGACAAAAACGGTTCATTTACTTGTGCACTTGACACCGCTTGCAGCTATGTATTCAAAGTGGTTAAGGAGGACTTTTTCCCTCATTGCCTAATTATTAATAAGAAAACTTTGCAGAGGAATGTCCTGAATGGAAAGCCTGCGAAACCTATTTACCTGGTAAAAATAGAATTGAATGCGACGCTTGAGATAGAGCATCTTTACTACGGCGTCAATCAGGCGAACATTAGCCATGAGGCCTCTTTGGTTTTAGACCACTTGAAGCATTTGCTCGAGGAATATGAAGACATAAAGGTAGAATTGGGCTCTCACACAGATTCAAGGTCAAGTGCAGCCTACAATAACAGACTTTCTCAGAAGAGAGCGGATTCTGCTATGATCTATATCACAAAGCATGGCATTTCTAAATCAAGAATAAAGGCAAAGGGATATGGTGAGAGGAAATTGCGCAACAAGTGTAAAGATGGCGTGGAGTGCACTGAAGAGGAGCATCAGTTAAATAGAAGGACAGAAATAAAGGTGACTGGTTTTGTAAAACCTCAGAAAAAATATCCTAAAGGTAAATCTGCCATCCATCACCACGATACTCCTTTGACTCCAGCCGATGACTTTTCTGACTGTGAGGATATAAAGATTGTGCCAAGATAAATTTCAAAAGTTCTCTTTTAGCCTTTATACCAAGGCTAGGTTAGGGTTTATTCTAATAATGTTTCATCATTAGAATAAACCCTTTATTTTTATGGGCTAGTATTACAAACCAATTGGACTTTATTGATATTCGTCTGCTAGCGCTGGCTTTATTTAAAGTTTTTAAACTATCTAGCTCTTTATAACATAAACCTCTTTGCCCAATAATGAAAGTAACAAAGCTGTTCAATGAATTTTTTGAGAGTGAAAAAGCAGGAGGCATTATACTCATCTTCTGCACCATTTTTTCCCTTTTTCTCGCCAACTCGTTCCTAAAAGACATTTATCACCATTTGTGGCATTATCATCTTGGGTCTTATAGCGTGGAACATTGGGTAAATGATGGCTTAATGACTATCTTCTTTTTGCTAATCGGGCTAGAGCTGGAAAGGGAACTTTACATAGGTGAGCTTTCAAACCTGAAGAAAGCCTCACTTCCCATTGTAGCTGCAATAGGCGGGATGATAGTCCCGGCGGCCATTTATTTATTGTTCAATTATGACACTTCTACTAAATCTGGAGCAGGTATACCTATGGCTACAGACATTGCATTTGCGATTGGTATATTGTCACTCTTGGGCAAACGTGTCCCAGTTTCTATAAAGATATTTCTCACTGCACTAGCAGTAATAGACGACTTAGGTGCCATTGTTGTAATCGCTCTTTTTTACACAAAGGAACTTGTTTGGTCGAACTTCTTTATATCTATGGGTATTTTCGGTTTTCTACTAGTATTGAATAGACTTAAAGTCTACATACTAATCCCATACCTGATAGGCGGAGCGGCCATGTGGTATTTCATGCTGCACTCTGGGATACACGCAACCATTACAGGTGTGTTGCTGGCCTTTGCAATACCATTTTCCGATGGCAAGGAAAAATCTATCTCCTATTCCTTACAACATTTCCTACACAAGCCTGTCGCATTTTTTATACTACCCTTGTTCGCCTTAGCAAATACTGCCATTCCAATTGCAAGTGGCTGGGCTGAGAACCTCACGCATTCTAATGGAATAGGGATAATGGCCGGGCTAGTAATAGGAAAACCGTTAGGTATACTGCTATTCTGCTTCATCGCAGCGTCTTTGGGCATAAGTGCTCTACCTTCTGGTATAAAATGGAGACAGATTTTCGGGGTAGGTTTATTGGGCGGTATCGGATTTACCATGTCCATATTTATTACCTTATTGGCTTTTGATCAGCAAGAAATAATAGACTCTTCCAAAATTGCAATTATGTTAGGGTCTTTGATCGCAGGTACTCTGGGGTTTGTTTGGTTGAAGGTAACTTTGAAATAGGCCGAAGGAATTGAGTCATACGTAATTCCTGCTTCATAGGTCGCTTGCTACCTATTTTCAAATGAGTAAATGATCAAGGTGCGCGTGTCACCTTGATCATTTACTGCTTAATTTTTTATTAATTTCTTTAGCAAGCTTTCCCCACTGACACTTTTGATGTTAACAAAGTAGATACCTTTTGTTAGCTCTTCGATATCAAATATTTCATTTTCGTGAAGGGCCGTTTTTGAAAAGACTATTTTTCCGCTAAGGTCAGCAATGCTTATCTCTGCCAACTTCATTCCTTTTATTTGGAAATAGCTTATTCCTGGGTTAGGATAAATTGAGATGTCGCTTTTTTCTACCTCTGATATATTTGACAATGTTACTGGTAATGGGGTATAGGTATAGCTGCAGGCTTGTTTTCCTAGATTATTCCATATCAGCACATAAATCATCTTGGTCGTGTCCAATCTATTCAATTCCTCAAACAAAAGACTTGAACTACCAGTGGGAGCGACATAAGCTTGAGTCTCTGCTACCTTTATCATTGAATCATTAATTATCGTATGAATGTTCGCTCCTGGGTAAGATAGACCAGTGCCAGTTAGATTATCAATTTTTATATTAGATCCATAACGGGAATCCTTTATTATTTCAAAACCGTTAAATTTTATTTTATTGCAATAGTCCGTTTCATAAAGCATTAGGTTGCCTTTTTTATCAATGTAGGCGTACTTTTTATGACCTGGAGAATAGCAGGAATGGTCGACGACGAAACGCCCCCTTAGGTCAGGAGAAAAATAGAATACCGGCAAAAGTGTGGTATCTATAGCTTGAAATATTCCCGGCCCATTTAAAAAACCTGAACTAAACTTGCTTGCAAATGTATCTGCTACGAATTGAAAATTGTCTTTTGAGAAAAATACCGCATGGTTCCATCCTCCATTCCAAACCGCTTGAAAATCCTTGCCTTTAGTAAAAAATCTTGTGATAATGTGAGTGCTCTCGTTTAACTCGTAGCAATCATTGACAGGAGCGGTATATACAGACGGAGAGCCTAGGATAAAAATATTGTTACCTTCAAAAAACACATCATATGGAGCTAAATTATCAACGGGCTTATTATTTTCAAATTTAAGATCGTTCTCCCTAGTAAAGTTGTAAGGCATCCAAGTCGTGCCAAAATTTCGAGTTACCATTATAGACTCCAATCCGACAATGCTTCCTCTTCCATCTGGATATAAATGAAGTTTGACTGGGTTTAATTCGAAGACCGATGCTTCCGCTGGGCTGTTCTTAGCTTCCCAAGTTAACCCACCATTTAATGTGATATATAAATTGTTTCTTGTCAGCAAACAGCCAATTGTATCATCAAAAAACTCTAGATCTATTAAGAAGTCGTCCTTCGTCTTAGATATTTTCGCAATCTCTAAAGTTGAATTCCCCATTCCTTCAATCTTATAAATTTGAAAATTCAATGGATCAACGTCGAGCGCTGCAAAACCCATATCTTTCGAAACAAAGTCTACCAGACCATTTTTTATAAATCGAGGCGGTAAGAATTTAAGCCCATTTATTGCCCTACCTTCCCAATGCGCAGCATCATTAGGCTTTCCGAAAAATAGTGAATCTGCCTTCACCGCGACTAAAACAGAATCAGAAAGAAAATCTAAGGCTATGAGATTCGTGAGCTTCGGGTTAGACTGAAATTGCCATTGGGCGTTTGCTAGTAGACTTGAAAATAGAAAAAATAAGAAGTGGAGGATCTTCATAGCTTGTTATGGTCGAATGATATTACAGACAAATATATACTAAAATGGTTGCATACATTTTAAATTTTGATTCTTTCCGATGTCTCCAATTGATATCCCGCAATTGAGCGTCGGTTTTTATAAATAGTAAAATTTTCAACTTTTTAGATTTCCAGTTACGATTGTATACTACCCGGATAATCAAAAACTACCCCAGGCCTCTATCAGAGTATTAACCGTCAAAACCGGTTTTTTCTCCAGTGACATATATGTAAGCCTACCCTATTTCGCTGCTATTACTTCTATAAAAATGTTGGAACGGTAAGTACTGAAATACCCGTAACCCCCTTGCACATTGGTAGGATAATTAAAGGGTTCATTTAATACAGAACCAAGTGTATTGCCTGAGGCCGAAGAATTCGCGCTTAAAAATTTATAATAGCCCTCAGTTATATTGGAAAATAGAAACCCTACTGTATCGCCGAGGCTTATCGCCGGTAAAAGGTGTTTGCCTGAGTAGGTAGTTCCACCAAAAGATTTATCAGACAATAAAATATACCCTCTTTTACTTTGAGAATTAAGGTTTAAAAGGCTGGGACTCACATCTCTTGGAGTTTTGGAAGTATCTCTATTAAGACCAGAAAAGCTTAACACATACCAATTCTCAACACCCTGAGGATCTTCAAAGGAAAGGTGGACACTTACCAAGGTATCGTCAAAAAGTCTTTGAGTACTAAAATAAACTGAATCCATCTCTACACGCGGAAGCAAGGTCGATTGTGCTTGTACGCCTTGTTGCGTTGCATGATCCTTTACCGAGAGGTTGTAAACATGGCCTTCTGTCAAAGGAATGGTCGAACTGAAATAAAAACCTGGTACCCCAGCCGCTGCTTGCAGGACATACTTACTTTCACCGTTAGAAATAATTACCTCTGCATTTTCCACCAACAGATTTTTAATCTTATCCTCAGAAGGGGTTCCAGAGCCTTCTAAGGCAGAAAAACTCCTGCTAACTGACACGCCTATTATGTTGTTTGAGATCACCTGCGAAGATATGACAAGTTTAGCTGATGCAGGTTGCACGTCCAAATCTAAAGGTTTTGGCATGCAGCTGTTAGCAATAGGGATAATCAACCAAGGAAGCCATTTAAAGCCTATGGATAAGCTTTTATAATAAAATGAAAAATTCATAGTAAACCAGATTAAAATTTGAAGTTATATGCAATGAAGGGTAAGAAACCAAATAAACCGGGCTGGGTGTATTTGTATCCTATGCCTGTGGGAACGACATTGACCCTATAGGGGGACGCCCTGTTATATATATTATATGCACCTACGTGAAACTCCCCTGCAAATTTTCTATCGGGTTTTGATTTAAAAATAAGATTGACATCTAATCGATGACTATCAGATAATTTAATTCCATTCCTCTCTGTATAAATCGGCAACACGTCTACGCCGCTTAAGGATGGGTGCGGTGCGACATAATTACCTACTAGAGGAGTAAACCGTGAGCCGCTGAGATAAACCCATGTAGTGGAAAATGAAATTCTTTTGGTAATGTCATAGGACAGGACTACCGAAGCATTGTGCCTACGATCGTATTTGGCAAAAAAGGTTTTACCATTATTTATGTCATCAAATTTTCTGGTAGACCAAGACAGCGTATAGCCTAGCCAACCACTAAGCTTTCCTAAATTCTTTTGTAAAAGAAATTCCAGTCCGTAAGCATCTCCTTTGCCATTGACCAAGTGTTCTTCAAAATCATTGTTCAAAACTACACTTGCCCCCTCCTTGTATTCGATAAGCCTGCGCATTTTTTTATAATATCCTTCTATAGTTAATGTACTCTTCCATTGCTTGAAGTCATAAATATATCCCAGGGCCACTTGATCTGACGATAACGGTCTTACTCGTTTCGTTACAGGATACCAAAGATCTGTGGGTAAGGCTACGGACGAACTAGATACAAGGTGCATATATTGCAACATGCGTGAATAGCTGAATTTCAATGACGAAGCTTCAGAAAGTGAATGTTTCACTGCAAATCTTGGCTCTAATCCGTTGTACATTTTATTCTGAACAAAAGCACCAGATACCCTCAATCCTATATTTAGTCTGACAACCGGGTTGACCGTTATGTCACTAAGTCCATAGACAGCGTATTCCTGATTAGTTAGAATAGTGGGTTCATTTGCTTTTAATACTTGTGAAATTTCGCCACTTGACTTTATCACGTTCGGTTTAAAAACGTGTGAGATGACATTGACTCCAAATCTATATTGTATCGAGGGGCTCTGATACCATTCAAAATCTGTTTTTAATCCTAAGTCCTGAATTTTAGAGCCTACGAAAATTGAGTTCCCGACGAATCTTCCGTCGATCAAATATCTAAACCTTGTATTGATGAGTGAGACATTATAGAATAATTTTTTGTTGATGATATGATTCCACCGTAGTGTAGAGGTGATGTTCCCAAGTACAAAGCCTAACCCAGACGTCGCACCCGATGAATCTCCCTCGGCGTCAGAAGTTACTCTCAGAACATCATTTCCTAGATAAGAACTTATGTATATTCTATCCTTATCTGATATTTTGTAATTCAACTTAGCATTCAAATCATAAAAGTAGTAAGGGATTGAAATTTTAACTACCTTAAATACCTGATCGATGTATGAGCGCCTCCCTGAAACAATGAACGATACCTTGTCCTTCCAAATAGGCCCTTGAACCGTGAGCCTTGAAGACAATAAGCCTATCCCACCTTCCGCCTCGAATTTTTTCATATTTCCTTCTTTCATTCTTACGTCCATCATTGAGGAAAGTCTTCCTCCGTAATTGGCCGGGAACCCGCCTTTCAATACCGTAATATCCTTTATAGCGTCATTGTTAAATACTGAAAAAAACCCAAATAAATGACCGACATTGTAGACAGTTGCTTCATCAAGCAAAATCAAGTTCTGATCATTGGTCCCGCCTCTTACAAACAACTGTGTCCCATTTTCAACACCTCTGGTGATCCCTGGCATTAGTTGCACCACTTTTATTATGTCTACCTCCCCGCCAACAGAGGCTAGATGTCGGATGGCTGCAGGGTTGATCCGTATGGTACTCATTTCGGTTGAGTTCACTGCTGCTCTCTCCTTCGAGCTTTCCACGATCACTTCGTTCATTTCCCCTATTGATTCCTCCAAGGCGATATTTACGGTCGCCTTCGAATTCGCCTGTATGACTTTTGTCACAGGCGTATAACCTAATATTTCAAAAGTCAGCGTAAGCGAATCATCTGCTGGCAAAGTAATTGAGTAAAATCCATAAGCGTTACTTAAAGTCCCCTTTTGATATTTTTCATTATAGATATTAACTCCTATCAAAGCCTCGCCATTCCTTTTGTCGGTCAGATGGCCGCTGACAACAACATTTGACGACGCAGTCACAAGCGTCTGCTTAAAGAACACTATTTGATTTCCATGCAGATTGTAATTTAACTGAGCCGTTTTTGAGATATAATCAAGCAAGTATTTGACGGTGAAGGTATTTTGCTCAATTGCAAACTCTTTTTCAGGTGGAACGTGGTTATGGCTATAGGAGAAACTGAGGTTATGCACTTCTTTTAAATAGTTGAGAAAGCCTTCTAAAGTACCCTTATAACCTTTAATTTTTAATGTCTTAGCGTAAATATCCTCTTGTCCTTCCACTTTCAGACATGTAACGAAAAATAAAAGTAAGCAAAATGGCAAGTGTTTAAATAACTTCATATTCATGTTTTAACGGCGTTTTTAGCGCCCATTTTATTTTATTCTTTAAAAATTAAGGCGGATCTACCACCTGATATACTTTTGTAGAATTACAAGACAAAACTTGTCATTTACTTTTCACTTGTAGCCACTGCCTTTTTGCAGGCCGACTTCAAGCCTTATTGAAAAAATCAGTTTAACTGGATGTTGACTAAACTCTCTATATATTGATTCTTCGTAAAAGGCATCCATTTTCTCGCCTATACCACCAAGACGACAAAAAACTTGAATACCCCTAAACAAGCGAGAAAAATTGAGCTGAAACTGAGTTAAAAGGGTAGCTTAAGCTATTAAAAGGCAAAAAGTACCAATCCTATCCTCATCCCAAACGTCGTTTATCCTTTCTTCTTAAGAGGAGGCGTCTGAACCTTCGTAACTATACCGAATGCCAGTGGAGACAGCATTAAAAATTTAAATAAGAGCAGCCTCTCTACTATTCCCACCGTTTTAAAATTTTTATGATCATCGGCTCATTTGTGCAGGGGTGACTGAAGGAAAGGACAGAGGCATTTAAAGCGATGCAGTTCTCAGCCTATGGCACCACTGATCCATACAAAATATCTCCTTCGATTGGACAGCCCAAACTTGCTAATTGTGCGCGTATTTGGTGGAATTTTCTAGTATTAAGGTCTATCTTCCATAAATATCTATGTGCTGAAAACTGACAAACGTCGTAGGTTAACTTTGCTAGCTCCGAAAACTCAACTTTTTCATCATAAAGCACCACCTCCTTCTTTTCCTTACGGTGTCAATGTTCTATTGTACAAATTTGGTCTCTCGGCCTACATGTTGTCACCGCTTTATAGCTTTTTTTTACTTGTCGCTGTGCAAATTGCTCACTAAGATTTTGTAGTACCTGCTTTTGCTTAGCAAATAAGACAATTCCACTTATCGGCCTATCTAGTCTATGAATATGTTGAGCATAGACTTCCTCTCCCCTGCCCAATGTATTTTTATATACTTTCGAACTATCAGCAGTAAGTTAGGATGTCCATTCCTATCAGGCTCCACCATAAGCCCACCTGGCTTATTGATTACCAATATATATTCATCTTCGAAAAGGATATACTTATAGGTCCATTTTACAAATGTCGCCATTTCATTTCAAAATATTGAGTAGAATCTATGCAGCTTTAGAAGGCTTATCTTTTGTACGAAATAAAAACCTAGGGATGCCTATCCTTTTTCCCGTCCTCATAGTTGTAGTAAAAAATCAAGGCAGACAATAAACCTTAATACATATACTATGAAAACTTGGAATGAAGAAAACGAAACCCCTAGCCAGGAAAAAATAAGTAAGGGCTTAGGAAAAGCCCTTGAGGCTAAGCTCAACAAAACATATAAACCATCTGCTAGATTTGATGATACCTTTAAAGGAAATGACATCACCTATATCACAAATGAAAATGGTGAGCCCGTTACCCTTTATGTTGGTAAAAGAAATGAAGATGGAAATATCTCAGGGAATTTATTTATAAGAAAGATAAAAGCTCGCAAAGACAATAAAATAACTGAAAGTCACTGGGATAATAAAGGCAAGGTAACCAAAATTAAATAGTACTTAAAAAGAAGAGGTTCCTTGGTGAACCTCTTCTTTTTTCGCCCATGCTGAGGCTGTTATCATTCGATAACAACCTCCCTCGCCGAAACGGCGCTTCCTCCAAAATACCCTACTGCTTTTTTTCGCGAAGGACCATTTACGTTTACTATATTGGTTCTAACGTTTGCCGGAGGATTAGAAAACATGCCCCCGTTATTTACCTGTATAGCCATCTCGTTAAAGAAAAGATAGGCGTCACGGGTAAGCGACAAACCCTCTATCTTCATTTTATCTCCTTTGTTTAGCTTTCTTTCATAGGGATCCCAGCCATTGATGTAGTTTCCATCTACAAATTCATCAGAGGTAATTCGCCAAACGTCACCTGGCGTATTGAGCAAGGTATCATTCCTTGTTAGTAAAAATCGATAGTTGTCACCCACCCCCAACGGCTCTGGACCATAGTATCTTAAGAAAAATCCGTCTCTGTCTGTACCTTTATTGTCTACATACTCATAGGTCAACGAATCTATGGGTGGCACTCTTTTTATCTCTGTTGTAGCCATATAGCTCTCCCCTAGTGCCTCAATGAACAAAGTGTAAGTATTGCCTATCTTTCCTCGGATGGTGTTAGTTTTATATTCACCAGGCGCTGCTTCTCTAAGAGTATCTTTTACTCCCTCATTGTCAATGATTATTAGTGAAGCCCCTTGCACCCTTGCAGTCTGTTCATTTTTGAAATAAGGGCCTGTAGTCGATAGTTTCACCATATATGGCCCCTCCTGATCTGTAATCCAACCGTCAACCACCAGCAAGGTTTCCCCTTCGGGAACTTTCACTTCAACTTTATCTTGACAAGAAGACAGTACCAAAGCTATTGATACCATTGAGAATATTATATTTAGTAAGCTTTTCATAAAATTGTATTTTTAGAACCTTCAATTATTCGATTAAAATTTGAAATTATAAGTAACAGATGGCAGCGGAACTCCTAGAATAGAAAGCCTTATAGCTTCGGTCTGCTGTCTGTTGTCTTTGTTCTGTTGAAAATATATTGTAAATGGATTTCGTCTGCCGTAAGCGTTATATAATGAGAAAACCCATTCGCTTTGGAACCTTCGCTCCTTTTTATACTTCTTCTTGTATGTCGCAGAAAGGTCAAGCCTATGGTAGGCAGGCAGCCTATAGTTGTTACGTTCATTGTCAGTATTATGAGGAACAATGACCCCTTGGAACTCATACCTGGCATTTGGAAAAGTTGCCACCACTCCAGAAGAATAGTTGAAATTTGCCGAAACGCTCCAACGATCGTTTAATTCATACATTCCTACCAATGAAAGATTGTGCGGTTTGTCATATTTCGCCCTGTAGTACTCATTGTTATTGATTCCCTCAATCTTGCGTTCGCTCTTAGACAGCGTATAGCTTACCCACCCTGTCAGTTTACCTTTATTTTTTCTAGCCATCAATTCTAATCCATAAGCGCGTCCTTGTCCATACAATAAATCGCCTTCATACATCTCGTTTAAAAGGATCTGGGCACCATTGATATAATCTACCTGGTTCTGCATTTTTTTGTAATAGGTCTCTGCCGATAATTCGTAAGTATTGCCTTTCAAATTTTTGAAGTAGCCGAGAGCAATTTGATCGGCGAGTTCAGGCTTGATATTATTTGTACTTGGCGTCCAAATATCTAAAGGCGAAGACGCAGTTGTATTGGATAGCAAATGTATGTATTGAGACATCCGGTTATAGCCTAGCTTCAAAGAACTCTCCTCATTTAGAATATAGCGTGCCGAAAACCGCGGTTCTAGATTGTGATACAGTTTCACAGATTCTCCATCTTTGAAGGTACGCTGCCCACTCATTTCTTTCTGCTTGCCCACTTCTTTCGTGGCGTAGTCATAGACGGTTTTTGACCCAACATAATTAAACAATGAATACCTCAGGCCATATTCCAAGGATAAGCGGGGGTTCAACTTCTGCTCATTCGAAACATAGGCAGCATATTCCCTTGCCTTTTGATCTTCAATGTCCAAGGTCTTAAAAATTGATTTGTCTCCTAAAGGACCCGACTTACCCGGTTCCATACGGTAGTAAATGCCGCTTGCTCCAAAGCTTAAAGTATTCTCTGTATTAACAAAGTAATTGAAGTCAGCTTTCACGCTTTGGGTACGTATGTATGACTTCCAGTCGAAGGCTACCGCCCCGCTTGGCACTCCCAGGTTGTAATCATAATTACTCATTACGGCCGTCACATTAGAGAACAATTTTGAATTGTAGATATGATTCCATCGCACAGTCGCCGTTTGATTGCCCCATTCTGTATAAAAGTCTTTTCCAAACCTAAAGACATCCCTTCCAAAATAGCCGGATACAAATAATTTATCATTTGAAGTGATATTATAGTTTCCCTTTGCGCTCAGGTCGTAAAAATAGAGCACGTTGTCTTTGAAGTCGGGCGTTAGTTTTAAAAACAAATCCGCATAAGATCTTCTCCCAGCTACTATAAAAGACCCTTTTTCCTTCTTGATGGGTCCTTCTAGCGTCAGTCTACTTGACACGGTACCAATCCCGCCGCTTCCTTCAAAACGCCTGTTGTTACCTTCTTTCATCCTTACATCAAGCAGGGAAGATAGTCTACCCCCATATTGGGCAGGTATCCCGCCCTTCATTAGTTTCACATCGCGTACGGCATCCGGGTTAAACACTGAAAAGAATCCATACAAGTGCGAAGAGTTATAAACAGGAGCATCGTCGAGCAATATCAGATTCTGATCTATCCCACCTCCCCGAACGTTAAACCCGGCAGCCCCTTCGCCAACGGTTGAAACACCAGGAGTGAGTTGAATACTTCTTACAACATCCACTTCGCCAAGCATGGCGGGCATCTTCTTTAGCTCTTTAATAGAAACTTGTGTCACGCTCATTTCATTGCTCCTGATATTCTTATCCTCAGCTTCGGTGCTCACCACTATTTCGTTCAATATCTGCGTATCAGGCTGCAACTCTATGTCTAGCTTCGTTCCCTCTTTGAGCTCGATAGTCTTGGTTAAGGTCTGAAATCCCAGGTAGTCAATTACTAGAGTATAAACCCCTGGTGTAAGTGTTAGTGAATAAAATCCGTAATCGTTGGTCGCAGTACCAATATTCAACTCTTTTACGAATATATTTGCGCCCATCATAGCCTCTCCCGAGGTAGCATCTTTGAGGTAACCGCTCACGCTTACTTTTCCTTGTTGCGCTTTACTAGCTGTACTCCACAACAATATTTGTAGAATTAGCAAAAATTTTAGGCAAAATAGTCCTGTCTTCATCTTCATGAAATTTTAAAATGTAAGAAATTTGTTTAGTTGATTAGAATCTGATTCCTGCGTGGAGGCCTGGCCACATAGTCACATTTGTTTTGTTTTGGGTCTTATTGTAGACATTCCACGATGCCATCTTCGAACCGATAGTTCCATCTTCATTCGCCACCTGTGATACTTTTATATTGAATACTGGCCCCAGAAAAAGACTCGTCTTCTTTCCAATAAGAAATCCAAATTGCATCCGAGCTTGGTTTAGAAGATTTAATTTGGTTGTCCATTCCTTTCCTTCATTGATGTGGTAGCTTAGCAAATCAATATTCAATCGCGTCTTTGAGGTAAGCGTTAGCTCAGTTCCAATTCCATATCCCAAGGCCCATTGCACATAGGAGTCTTTTGTAGGCAGTCCAAAATCCAGGCTGCCCTTTTGATCGCGCCAACTGAGACCGCCAGCGAAAATATTGTAAAAGTGGCGGGTCCCCATTTTGAAAGCGATGTTTCCGTACAATGCTTCGCCTCCATATATTTCTAGCCTTCGGTATCCGTTCCTAGCGATGCTCAACAGGCCAATTTGTACCCCGCTCACAGAGTCTGCGATATTAAGAAGTCCAATTTGCGATCCTTTTACCTTTTTTGCAGCATTCACTATCCCTGCTATCTGCACGCCTACTATTTCCTTCGCAGAGGTATTTGCTATTCCTGCAACCTGAACCCCTCGCATCTTGCCCCCAGCAAGGTTTGCGATCCCTGCTATTTGTACTCCATTTACCTCTCCTCCGGCAACGTTCACTATTCCCGCCCCTTGTGGACCAATCAAATTTCCTTTCACTAGGTTAGTTATTCCAGCAAATTGACCTCCGTAAGAATTCCCACCTACCGTATTGGTAATGCCTGCTGCCTGGAAGGCCACACTGCTATCCGCTACAATATTGGCTATGCCTGCGAATTGTCCGCCCATGGCATATCCGTTCACGATATTGACTATACCCGCAAATTGTGCTCCTTGCATTTCATTATTTACGATATTGCCAATGCCCGCTAATTGTACACCTCGCACATGGCTTTTTTCGATGTTTGCAATTCCGGCAAGCTCCGCGCCCTCGAGCCCTGCCGAATATCCTCCAAGCACATTGAAAGAAAATTTATTTACAACTTTGCCAGTTTCCAAACCATTGCTTCCTAGCGGCGGCACAAACGTTACCTGCCAATCTCTGTGTAGATAGGCTGTGTCTGACGCCCTCCTAACTTCAACCGAGTCGGTATTTCTCTTAAATCGTGGAGAATGCTCCAAGCTGTCTCTTAAGTTTTGTAAGTCCTGCTTAAAACCGCGCATCAAGACCTTCATTTTTTGCTTCAGCTCAGCTACGCTTTGTTTGGTAGACGTAAGCTTCAAACTATCGGCCTTTACTTCATAGCTATCTTGCAATCTCTTCTTTTCTATTTGAAAGTCTCTTCTAAGCTCTAGCCTATCCAATGTCAGGTCCAATGGCGACCCCAGGGAGGCGCTGAGCATTTCTATCTCTTTCACTTCCTCGGTTGACCTTTGCTGGAGGCTGCCCGCGCTTGTAGCCTTCTTAACTTGTGGCTTACTTTTGTTGGGATCCTTGGTGAGCACTATCTGGTTTCCCACAACTTTATACACAACCTCCGAGTCTTTAAAGAGAAGGGTCAATATGTTCTTCAACGACTCATCCTTCTGTGAAAAACTATACTTCTTTTTTGTTGGAATGAGATTGCTGGAGTAAGAGATATTTATTCCATAATTCTTTCTCAAATCCCACAGAATTTTTTCTAAAGTCATTTCTCTATAACTAACGGTCAACTTGGTCTCAAGCAATTGCCCTTTGGCAAGAATTGAAATATTTAGACAAAGCAGTAGCATTATAAGGTGTATAAGAAGCCTCATGGCATTGGTTTTTAAAATGTTATCGAATATTTTCTAGGGGTTCAAGTCTGTGTCGCAGCCTTCACCTGTCAATTGGTAGTTATTGCCTGATTTCTTTACTGTAGTATTTGTGCTGAGGGTGATGACCTGTAACACATCCTCTAACACTGGTTTTTCAAACGTTCCTGTAAACCTGCACCCTTCGAGTCGATTTTCGGAAAGAATAATCTCCTTCTTGAAATAGGCCGACAGCTGCACGGCAACTTCCTTCAAGGACTCATTGTCAAAGCTTAGTCGCTCCGTTTTCCATGCAAGGGTATTTTCATTTTGCATCTTTTCTTGTGCAATGCCCTCATCCTTTTTCAGTTTGGCCTTATCACCAGGGAATAAAAACACTTTCTCTCTTCTATCTTTTTGCGAAGAAAAGGCCACCTTACCAGTGAAGACTTCAACTTCTTCCAGAGGCTCATTTCGGTAAGCTTTCACATTAAAGGAGGTACCTAGTACTTCAACTTTCGCCGTATGTCCTACGACAGTGAAAGACATTCCTTTTGCCTTTCTCACCTCAAAGAATGCTTCTCCGTCAAGCATCACCTCCCTGTGGTTATCATTAAAATCCTTCGAATAAGAAATTTTAGTGTGCGCGTTCAACCAAACTTTACTAGAATCTGGCAGGTAAATCATCTCTTTCTTATCTGCCGTTGCAAATTGAACCCTTGCGTCTTGTTGCTTCCATCTATTCATTGCCCATAGTCCCGCACTGACAATAAGTAAAATGGTGGCAGCGATTTGCATCCATGGCTGCAAGTGAAACATTTTTGTTCTTTGCTTCGAACCCTTTCTAATGTGCTCTTTTGGGTTAGAAAATAGTCGTCGTTCTAGTTTATTCCAGGCCGCATCTACATCGGGTTCAAAACCATCTTTTGGATTTTCTGTCAATTTCCAGACGTCTCTTACCTCATTGAAATATTGCTCATGCTCGGGTTTCGCATTCCTCCAACTAAGCAGCAGGCCCTGCTCTTCGGCGGAAGCATCGCCCCGCAAGCATTTTTCTATAAGTTCTAATCTATCTGAATACTTGTTTTCCATCCTCAGACTTTAATTGGCCAATCTATATCTAAGACAATAAACTATACCACTACCCCTACGTGCCATGAAAATATTTTTAAAATAATTGTAGAAACATAAAAATCAATACCTTAATATAGCTTCCAAGCGCCTGTCTTAGCACGCGAAGTGCCTTTGCTATTTGGTTTTCCACTGTCTTTACAGAAGTCTGTGTCGCTTCGGCGATTTCTCGATAGCTCATCTCATCGTAGCGATTCATGACAAACATTGTCCTGCAGCCTGTCGGTAATTGGGCAATTGTTCGCTCGATGACAAACTCTAATTCTTTCCCCTCGATATCTTCCAGTACATTCTCCGTGACAATTGCCTTGGAAGACTCATCTTCGCTTTCCATCGACGCCCACCTTTTTTGCTTTTTGAGGTGGTTGAGGGCCGCATTCATAGATGCACGAAAAAGATACGACTTGATGGATGATTGCACGTCAATCGTATTCCGTTTACCCCAAAGCGAAGCAAAGACCTCTTGTACGATGTCTTCTGAGCCGTTTTTATCCTGAATTATTCTATGAACAGACCTGCAAAGAGGGGCATAGTACTTTCTGAACAAAGCTTCAAAAGTATCCTTAGTAGGATTTAAAAATAGATCGTCTATCGGTTCGCTATGCATTTAAAAAGTGCCATCTCCTTCCAAAGATAAGGAGTTTCTGTAAACCAACATATCATTCAAAATTTAGAAAGTAGTAGGACGCCTTTATGGGGCTGTTCATTGCAAGTCCGGCCTGAAACACTGTCCTGCCCGCCGCGGGCTTTCCATTGCCATCCCGGGCGCAAATTTCTACCCCTAGAAGTCAATCTAGCGAAAGAAATTATAGCTAATCAACTTTTTTGCAGCATGGGAAAAAGATTGCCTTGGGAGCTTTTCGAAATAAAAGTTCATTTCAAAGGAAACCTTTTGCATTTCCTGAGTCTATATAAAACAAATTACTCTAAACTAATAAAATATGAAAAAACTGTTAACCTTTATTTTCGCGGCGAGCCTTTGCACGAACGTATTTAGTCAGAAATCTATCACTGTTGCAAAACCGATCACACCGATTACAGTCGATGGGTACTTTGATGAGTATTCTTGGAATGTCAATAAGAATATCAAAAACCAAATCAATGTTGAGACTACTGAGTGCGGCAATGTCTTGCCTGGTGTTAAAGGAAACAATAGGGCAAAGTTTGGCCTGTTGTGGGATATTACCCATTTATATGTGGGAGCAAGGGTTTATGATTCACAGCTTGCCGCAGAGGACAAGGTAAATATATTTCTATCTATGGACAACGACCGGACTTCTAATTGCCCAGGCAATTGGCCAAAGGCCTACGATATGAATACCTACCAATTTATGTTTGATCCAACTACCAATACTGTAATGAGTCCACAGGGGGCAGAGATTGCCGTAGCAAAATTTGCGACGAGAAAAGTGAATGGCGGATATCTACTTGAAGCAGCTCTTTTATGGGAAGAGTTAGACTTTTTTCTAGGTAGCTCGCAAACGTTACCTGGTAGAAAGATTGGTTTTGACATTGGTGTTTGGGATGCAGACGCAGAAGGTATCAGAACATCCGAACTTATGTGGAATCAGTGTTGCGCAAATAGAAATTGGACGGAAGCAACGAACTTTGGAACCATCAAATTATCTTCAAAATTAGCTGTTAGAGAAGCAGACGAGGAAGAGGCTGTTACAAATATGACGGATGCCACTGAAAATGAAATGTCAATGACTGTTTATCCAAATCCTAACAAAGGCAATTTTACCGTCAACGTAGCAAATGGCCAAGGTGAATTAAAGATTTCAAATCTCCTTGGAGAAGTTGTACAAAAACAAACTTTAGACCAAGTCAACTCTTCAGTGAAGGTTGCAGGTCTTACTTCTGGAATTTACATTTTAGAAGTAAATAACGGAGCCAAGGTGTCCACGCAAAAGATAGTAGTAGAGTAATTTTTTTTCAGGCAGCTCGATTGAGCTGCCTTTTATATTTTTTCTTCCAACATTGATGGTTGTATTAAGATCTAGGACATTCCACAGCTCTCCCTTAAAAATTCAGTTACACGCATCGCAATACCTATCTTTCAGCATCGGAAATCTCAGCAATTGAAAGCTTATCCCTTTGGACGAAAAGATTTCGCAAAACCTTTCCCTGTTTAGCGCAAACGCCCGCTTTAAAAGGGGTAAATAATAAGATTTGCCATGTTCATCTTCGTCATTCAAAGTTAGATTGAGATAATAGAAAATCAAATTCTCTCCAGCCTCCTCTTTTAAAACATAACTGTACAATAGCTTTTCAGCGTAATCATATCGACGATACCAGGAGAAAAAATGGGCCAATTTAAGCAAGTCCGTTTCGCTATGACGAAGGTACTTGTATTGATCCCATATAAATTGTACCGATTGTTTTACTTTCCGATAGTCGTTGACATTCAAAAAATAATGCGCGGCAAGCAAATGATAATTTATAAGCATTCTTCTTATCAACTTTTTTTCTAAAGGCGAACTCTGTAACCTATTGATATCTCTTGACATCTGCTCGATATCAATCAAATGATCCCTTGCTAACGCCCAACGCTGGATTTTTAAGGCCAACAAATTGTAGTTGATATACGGATTGCCCGGAATCATTATAGCGAGCTTACTAAAGCTTTGAAAAGCTTTTTCAAGGTCAAAGTCTTTGACTTCGTTATGATATCTAAAGACTCCTTCATTGCTTAATAGTCGAGCATAGATATTTACCTCAGGTACCTCTAGTGAATCTAAATAATCATCAGGCAAGCTTTTGTTTTCAATAGCTTGTAAGAAAAGCTGCTGTACCTCTAATGCTTCTTGCAGATTTTTCTGATTAATTGATTGCTTAAATATTTTTAACATTCCCGTCGTATCATATCGCGACACTTCCTGCGTCCTATCAATTTTGATGAAAAAATCAGATCTCCTATGCTTTGCTAAAATTGGTTCTAGAGCGTCCAAGACATCTTGTTTGCGGAGTTCTCTTTTCATCTCCACTTTGCTCATAGATTTATACTTCGCAAAAGGCGTTCCCTTTATATCTGCATAGAATTGTTCCCAATTCTCAAAAGTTTTAATGTTAGTTCTTATAGAATCTTTCTGTAGCTTTTGAAATCTTTCCACTACGCCTAACGCCCTCTTTTCTTGGAGTTGTTTATTCATCACCGAATCTCCTTCAATAGAAGAGTATGCCTTTACATTTAGATAAGATATCGTAAACCTGTCCTTACGCAGAGAGTCCTCCAAGTCGTTGATAAAACCGTATTTTGCAAGGAATCCAGACTTGGGGTAGATGATAGAGTATTTTTTGATCTCGGAGGAATTCAGAGTATAGGTATTCTTAATCCGTACATTCTTCAGCGAATCTCTATACAGCCCCATCTCTAGTAAATCCAACCTAGCAACTGCAATTGGATAAGGAATTACATACTTGCATACACGCCTATTCTTAACAAAGGAAATATTGAACTCTACATCTTTTCCATTTGCAGAATAGGAGCCAAAGTCAACAAACAGATTATTCTTCTCGCCGGAGAGATTTTTAGCATACAGCAAATCTTTTGTCATCGGGCTTAGAGGTTCACCAATAAAGAGAGAAGCTTTATCTATAAAGTTTTCGTTTTCGCATGGAAATATTTCTTTCTCTACCACGTCTATAATTATCGCATCATTTGGTTTGTTTATAAGCTTTTTAACCTGTTTCAAGTCATTGTGGTAAAGCATCACCTTTTCATCCTGGAGGAATACATTAAATTGAGCTTCCCCGGGCAAGGTTCTATACTTTTCTTCGAAATCTTTGCAGGCAGATGGAGAGTACGGCTTTATGGATGCCAAACTAATATTGGAAGGCGTTTTCGTTTTTAAACCGAATACTTGAACCGCATAAACTCTATTCGCTTTCTTATCATAAGAAATACCAATGCCACTAGATCGCATGTCATCAGCAATAATATTTTTATAATGACCTGGTGAATTTATCCACCCATCGACAAGTTCGCCCGCCAGCTGCTCAACAGTTAGTGAAGCCGTATCTATTTTTAAGGGTACAAACGCACAGTTTTCTGCGACAGCTCTAAACTCACCTCTAAAGTACTTTACCCGCCGAGGTGGAGTGGCGAATTTGTTCTTATTTTGGGTATGAGAAAGCTCCCCCTTTTTTCTTTGGTAATCGGCTTGGCATTGAGCGGCGAGATGGAGAGTAGAGTCCTGTTGCAGTTCGGAAAGTTTGAGGTCGTAACGTACTTTATTTACCCTTTGTAGAATGAGGGTTTTAAGGATCTCTTTGTCAATAGCGATTTCTTGTCCAAAGGAGTTTTGCCAGGAACAAATGGCAAAAAGAAAGAATAAAAAATAGGTTGGTTTCATTTAGCTATTGTTGTTACTGGGAGAGCGTCTAGCTTATCCAAATTAAGGAAAAAATTACCCGCCTAATAGAACTGGATCGACAGCCCTTGATCGGCTTCCTAAAATATTATATCATAGAACTAGAAATTCCTTGCGGTTATATGCGTCCATTTTAGACTTTTCTCAATAGAATCCTGCATGGGGTGATAAATTTCTATAAATCCATACTTGGTAAGGGAAGACTTTATATTGGGGAAGTAAGGTTTGAGTTGCTCAACAAGCACAGACTCTTTGACCGCATCAAAATAATATTCAACCTCAAAGGTATAGTTGTTTTCACCCCAGTCTAAAAACGTGCTTCAGTAGATTTATATCTATCAGTATTGACCAGTTTAGAAATAGAACTACAAATATCATTTTTTAAAAGATTGGCATCTCCCATTGCTTCAATATTAATCGAGAGCTGAAGTTTCCTTATTGAATATGGATCAATGGACTTATCTAGCTTATTAAATTCAGAATTAGCCTTTGAAATGAAGTTTTCAATCCTCGGAAAGTCATGATGAAACTTATCGATACCAGGAAACTCATCCATAAAAAAAACAACTAAGAAGTATATATCTTCACAATGAACCGTTTTTTCATTTTCAAACAGATCAACTTCCTGCTCATCTTTTGCATTAAAGCTGCTAATTTCAAGTTGAGCTCCATTTTCAAAAGTAAGCAGAATTCCATTTACAGCCTTCCCCATACGCCACTTTACATATGTTTCATGTTTGGCCTTGTAGTGCTCTGCTATCCTACTAAAGATATAGTTGCTTCTTAGGGTTTTTAAGTCGGCTGGTTTATCTATTAAATTGAATCTCTTAAAATGACTTTTGAGTGATTGTAATAAGTTCATAATAGTTGTCTAGGGTCTGTAAAATTAAAGGCAAAACTATATCGTCCTACCCGTGCAATATTAAATCCTAGTCTTGCATTCCTCGATGCTTTGCCTAAGGTCTATAAGTCTCTGCCTTACATTGTTTTGCAAATTGCTTTTAATCATTGTTGATAACAAACCAAAAGGAAACCTCAACGAGTAAGAGTATAGAAAAGTCACTTCCGTTTTATTATCTGCGATCCTATCGAACGTCCATGAGCCTAAGAATGATTTGAACAAAAAAGGACCACTTGTCATTTTAATTGCCGTTACTTTAGGGCGATTGTATGTCACATATTCTGTCACCATGCCAAGGCCATTTTTAGCAACACAATAGGCTTTGACGCCTTTGTTGGCAGCTGTCGCACCTTCTATCAGTTTTGCTTTCTTCAAGAACGTGTCCCAAACCAACCTTTTTTGATAGTCTTGAGTATAGTCGAATACATTCTCAGGACTTTCACCAATGACAATCTTCTCCCTAAATTTTATTGCGCTCATTATTCAGAGTTCTTTTTAATGGAAGTGAGCAGATAACGTTGAAACACTTTTAAGATAAGCCTAGCGGGGACATTAAACAAATAATAAAGTCTACTATCAATGCTGTAAGTCGTCGTTAACTTCAAAGTAGTAGTTTGTCCCTTCGTTAATAGGTGATATGTGCCAGATGGTATCCGCAAAACTCCCTCGCAGAGGTCAAATATATAACATACTCTGAAGCCTGCCTCAGGATTGAAGGAAAACTAATACTCTGCATAGGGGTTCCATTCTAAAATCTCTTGAATAAACCTTTTTCCATTATCGAAATAGGCAATTCGTTGTCCCCCTTTTCCTTCCGAAATTAACTCTGCCCTCATTGGCTTAGGGATGCTAAGAACCTTAAAAATTATG
The DNA here is from genome assembly GCA_036386935.1 of Cytophagaceae bacterium. GTDB lineage: Bacteria > Bacteroidota > Bacteroidia > Cytophagales > Cytophagaceae > DASVUU01. Next base: position 23,968 of record DASVUU010000011.1, read on the forward strand.
GGATCGGAACTGTTCGATCTTAACATTCGTGATATTGTCCCAAATCGTTTCTGGTAGAGCGGATATGTCTATCTGCGAGGAAATGGATTTGGTTATATGGTTGTTGTACCTACCCAATATGTCAATATGTGTAATTAAGCATGTTGCAAGGCTTTATCCTTAGTATTGATGCCTGACAGATACTCTACAATTTAATAAAATTTTTTTATCAAGTCATCTTAAGAAAGTCTTAATCATAAAGGATCCCCCAGTCTCCCATCTGTCATTAAAATTTAATCGAAAGATTCGAATTCTATTATAATCCGGCTTTGTAAGCAATGGGAATGGTACTTTAAAAAAAAAGCTACCCTTCTGGGCAGCCGTTAAATTTAACATAAGATCTTTTGGAATTAAGAACTCCTCACTACCTCACTCCTACTCTCTTCCAACTTGTCCTCCTTAAAAAATGTCTTTTGCATGATCAAGATGATTGACACGCCTAAGAAGATAGAAGCATCAGCGATATTAAATATTGGCCAAAGGGAATAATACTCACCACCCAATATTGGCACCCACTCAGGAACAATTCCTTCCCATATATCTATATAAAACATGTCTATCACCTGGCCATGAAACCAAGGTGTGGGCGAACCGTAAGGTGCATTATTTAAAAATACTCCATAGAAAGTGCTATCTACAACGTTACCAATGGCCCCTCCAAGTATGAGTGCGATGCACCACAACAGACCTTGCGGAGCCCCTTTTTTTGCTAAGTTGTATAGGTAAACCGCTATCCCTACCATGGCTACCATACGAAAACCAGACAGCAGCATTTTACCATAACTAGATCCTAACGTTATACCAAAAGCCATCCCAGGGTTTAGTGTATAATGCAGTTTAAACCAATCGCCAAAAACCTTTATTTGTCCTGGCATTCCATAGGCCATATTGAAATGCACAAGCAGTTTTACCACTTGATCTAGAATGATAATCCCAATGCTAAGGAGGTAATATTTAAAATATTTCATCTTTTATTTATAATGTTTAAACGACCGTTACTTTGATCTGCCAAGCCCGACGCTTTTGTTATTGCTTGACCTCGATTTTTAAAATCATTTCATGATCATCCATCTCAATGGCCTTTCCTCCAGATACCTTATCCGACAAATCCATAGAGAATGCCTGCGTCTCACTACATATATACTCCATATTTGCAAGCAATGCACCATCTATCAATTCATCTTTCTTCTGTATGGTTATCTTTATCTTATCCTGTACCTCTAGTCCCATATCCTTTCTCAAATTCTGAACCCTATTGACTACATCTCGGGCAATACCCTCTTTCCTGAGCTCGTCATTTATGACGATGTCTAAAGCCACAGTGAGTCCGTTTTCCGAAGCAACCAGCCATCCTGGAATATCCTCTGACGTAATTTCTACATCCTCCAAAGAAATATTCACGGGACCATCGGAAAGTTGTATTTCCAGCTTATTTGATTTCTCTAAGTTGCTAATTGCCTCTTTACCCAACGCATTGATTGCTGCTGAAACCTCTTTTAGTTTTGGACCATATTCCTTTCCAAGCTTCTTAAAATTAGGTTTTATTTTTTTGATCAAAACCCCAGAGGTGTCGTCTATGTATTCTATCTTCTTGACGTTTACTTCTGAAAGTATCAAATCCTCCACAGCTTCAATTTGTCTTTTAGTCTTATCGCTTAAAACTGGAATCAAGATTCTTGACAGCGGCTGTCGTACCTTTATAGTGTGCGCTTTTCGAAGCGAGTGAATCAAAGAGGAAATGCTCTGTGCCATTGCCATTCTTTCCTCCAAATCAACATCGATGCTTTTCAAATCAGCAAAGGGGAATCTGCTCAAATGTATAGAAGCGGATCCTTCACGCCTCGATACTTCATTTAAATCGGTAAAAAGTCTATCCATATAAAACGGCGCGATGCAAGAAGACAGCTTTGCTACCGTTTCTAAACAGTGATATAGGGTTTGATAAGCAGCACATTTGTCTTCATTGTAATCGCCTTTCCAAAACCTCTTCCTATTCAACCTCACATACCAATTACTAAGATCATTTATTACAAAATCTTGTATCTCTCTCGCTGCTCGGGTTGGCTCATACTCCGTGTAGGCATCATCCACCGTTTTTATCAAAGTATTCAACTTAGAAATAACCCATCGGTCACTTTCTGTTCTCTTATTAAGAGGAACTTCCTCTTCAGAAAAGTCGAAGTTGTCGAGGTTGGCATACAATGCAAAAAAGGAATAAGTATTTTGCAAGGTTCCGAAAAACCGCCTTTGAACTTCTGCAACTCCTTCCAAATTGAATTTCAAATTATCCCAAGGTGGCGCATTGGCGATCATATACCATCTTGTCGCGTCTGGACCATACTTGTCTAACGTTTCAAAAGGGTTTACTACGTTTCCTAGCCTTTTAGACATTTTATTTCCTGTCTTATCTAAGACGAGACCGGTAGAAATAACATTTTTGAATGAGATGCTGTCAAACAACATCACTGCAATGGCGTGAAGTGTAAAGAACCAACCACGCGTTTGGTCTACGCCTTCAGATATAAAATCTGCCGGGAAATTATTTTCGAAGGTGTTTTCGTTTTCAAAAGGCCAATGCCATTGTGCATAAGGCATTGCGCCTGAGTCAAACCAAACGTCGATTAGGTCGGTCTCTCTGGTCATTGGCTTGCCTGAATCACTTAGCAATATCACCTCATCGACAAACGGCCTATGCAGGTCTTGAGGCTCTGTCTGATTCTTTCCTAAGGCCTTATTTGCCTTTTCGATTTCTTGTCTAAGTTCAGCTACCGAGCCGATGCACTTTTCTTCTTTACCATCTTCCGTTCTCCAAATAGGCAATGGCGTACCCCAATACCTTGAGCGAGAAAGATTCCAGTCCACCAAATTGTCGAGCCAATTTCCAAATCTTCCAGAGCCGGTAGATGCAGGCTTCCAGTTGATCGTCTTATTCAACTCAGACATTCTTGCCTTGGCAGCAGTGGTTTTAATAAACCAGGAATCTAACGGGTAGTAAAGTACCGGCTTATCTGTACGCCAGCAGTGCGGGTAGGAGTGTTCATATTTTTCTACTTTGAAGGCCTTGTTTTCTTCTTTAAGCCTTATTGCAATGAGCACATCGGTTGACTTATACTCAGGATCATTCTCATCTTCTCCATCGTAGTTTTTTACATACTTGCCGGCATAGTCAATAACTTCACTTACGAATTTTCCTTTTTTATCTACCAATGGCATCTTATTGCCTTCCTCATCTGCCACCATTATAGCAGGAATATCATTTTGTCTCGCTACACGATAATCGTCCGCTCCAAAAGTAGGCGCGATGTGAACAACACCCGTTCCATCTTCAGTGCTTACAAAGTCGCCAACGATGATGCGGAATGCGGGAGTCTCGGGCTGTACATAGGGCATCAACTGCTCATATTCTATGCCAGCCAATGTCTTTCCTTTTGCGGTACCAAGTACTTTGAAAGGAATTAGTTTATCGCCCTCTTTATAATCTTCTAGCTTGAGGTCCTTTGCTTTGTCGCTAAAATACTTTGGTAGCAAGTCTTGAGCAACAATGACTTTACCAGATTTAAAAGTATAAGGGTTGAATGTCTCAACGATCGAATAAGTAATGTTTTCACCCACCGCCAACGCACTGTTTGATGGAAGTGTCCAAGGAGTAGTCGTCCAAGCGAGCACAAAAACATCGCCTTGTATTCCTTCACTCAGTCCAAAGACTTCCGCAACCTTAGCTTTAAAATTTTCTAAAACCTTAAACTGAGCAACGACGGAGGTATCTTTTACATTTCTATAGCAGCCTGGTTGGTTCAATTCGTGGGAACTCAATCCTGTTCCTGCCCCGGGGGAATACGGCTGTATCGTATATCCTTTATATAAATATCCTTTGTCGTAGAGCTTTTTTAATAAATGCCAGACGGTCTCTATATAGTCATTTTCGAAAGTGATGTACGGATTGTCAAGGTCAACCCAATAGCCCATTTTCTCCGTAAGGTCGTCCCACTGAGACTTGTATTTCATCACTGCCTCGCGGCATTTTTTATTGTATTCCTTTATAGAAATCTTTTTCCCTATGTCATCTTTGGTAATGCCTAGTTCTTTTTCTACTTGTAACTCGACTGGCAAACCATGAGTGTCCCAACCGCCTTTGCGCTTCACTTGAAAACCCTTCAGCGTTTTGAACCTGCAAAAGATATCTTTCACAGTCCTGGCCATCACGTGGTGAATACCAGGTGTTCCGTTAGCAGAAGGTGGGCCTTCAAAAAAAGTAAATGCGGGCTGCCCCTCTCTCGAAGAAACTGACTCCTCAAATATTTTATGTTCTTTCCAAAACTCCAGCACTTCTTTGCTTACCTGGGAAAGATCGATGTTTTTGTATTCTTTGTATTTCACTCTATTATTGTCTTTTTATCAATCAACCGTTAAGTCGGATTGTCATCCGTCTTTATCTACTCGTGTTCTTGTACAACTTTCTTTGCACTTCTTTTATTTTCCTTGATTGGTTTTGCAAAGTCATATAAAAGTGCGGGCAGCAAGGTAAGGTTTGTAAACATTGCCACAAACAAGGTAATACTTGTCAGTATGCCCAGCGCTTGTGTTCCCCCAAAATCCGAAAAAGCAAAAATTATAAACCCGCAAAAAAGTACTATTGAAGTATATATCATGCTTACCCCTGATTCATGCAAACTCACAATAACTGACTTATGAATATCACCGCCTAGCAGCCCCAGTTCTTGCTTGTATTTGCTAAGGTAATGTATAGTGCTATCAATTGAGATACCAAAAGAGATACTGAAAATAAGCGCTGTACTTGGTTTTAATGGAATGTTAAACCAGCCCATTATTCCAGCAGTGATGATCATTGGAATAATATTTGGAATCAATGAAATAACGATCATCCTCAAATTGGTGAAGAGCATAGCCATCATCAATGATATTAGAATGAATGCAAAGAACAAGCTACCGGTCAAGTCATTGATAAGGTATTCATTGCCTTTTAAAAATAGTAAGGTAGTTCCCGTTATTCTAACATCAAACCCTGCTTTTCCAAAAATCTCTTTGGCCTTTGGCTCCAGTTCATTCTTTACCAAGGCATTCATTTTATTGGTACCTAGGTCTTTCACCTTGCTGGTAAATCTGACGATGCGACCGGTTGAATCAACAAATGAGCTGATCAAGCCTTTTTCCTTGCCGTTATTTCCCATATACTTCAGGATAAACAGCCTATCGGAATTGCTTGGAAGTTTATAAAAGTCAGGGGTGCCGTTGTAGAAGGCTTGCGTCGAACCCTTTACTATATTTAAGATCGACAATGGAGGAGAAATATCCTTCTGACCCTTCAGGTAAGTTTCGAACTCCTCTAATAATCTTAAATTAGCAAGCTTCAATATTGCTTTTGGTTTGCCTAAGTCTACCACGACCTCTAAGGGCATGACACCCTTAAAATTTTCTTCGAAGAAAGCTAAATCAGTTTTTACATTGCTACCCTCCGGCAGGTCATCTACCATGTAGGAAACACTTTCTATCTTGGTGATACCATACAAGGTGATCGCTAAAATAATACCTGTAATCACGTAAATAAGCTTCCTTTTTTGGATCACTACTTTTTCCAAATAGCTGTTTAGACTTCTTAAAAATCCCAGGTCCAAATGTTTCAGCTGCTTGCTATTTGGCGAAGGAAGGATGTACAAAAGCGGTGGTATGATCGCTAAAGTGATCACAAAAGTCGCGAGACTCAATATCCCTGCTACCAGTCCAAATTCTTTGATGATAATGATGTTTGTAAAATACAACACAAAAAAGCCAACTGCTGTATTTGCATTGGTCATAAAGGTTAGGAACCCAATTTTTTGAATGATTCTGCTGATTGCTTTTACTTTATTCCCGTGTCTTTTAAATTCCTGATGGTATTTATTGTACATATAAATACAGTTAGGAATACTTATCACAATAATAAGTGCAGGGAGCATACCGGTAAGCAAAGTCATCTTATACCCCAGAAGAACAAGCGTTCCCATAGTCCAGCATACAGTTATGACGATTACCAGGAATGTAAAAAATACTGCAAAGAAGGATCGAAAGAAGAAGAACAGAATCAGTGAAGTTACAATGGCAGCTAACCCAAGGAAAAGCAAGAATTCACTTTTTACTTTTCCTACCATGATTGCCCTTACATAAGGCAAGCCTGCATAGTGCATCTTTATGCCTGTGCTTTTTGAAAAGGTTTCCGTGTAGGCGCTAATTTTATCTACTACCTCCTGACGCCGTGGCGAGTTCAACACATCTTTGTCAATGGTGACTGCGATCAGTGTAGCTTTATTCTCAGGATTACTTATTAAACCTTCATAAAAGCGGGTATTGTCAACATCTGCTAGCAGTGAGTCCAATTCAATTTGCGAACTTGGTTTCGCATTAAAGATGGCCGAAGTGGTAAATCGTTTTTGTGAAGTATCCTTAACAAGCTTTTTTATGGTCGGGATAGAGATGATGTTTTTTACACCATATACCGTCGAGATTTGTTGAGTAAGGTCGTAAAAGTGTTGGAATTTATCGAGTTGAAATACACTAGAATCTTTCAATCCAATGACCATGATATTTCCATCCTCTCCAAAGGTCTTTTTAAACTTTTGAAAATAAATGTACTCTTCATCATCCTCCGGAACCACTTTTATGAAGTCATAGGTCATCTCCACACGTCTGGCCTCGTAAGCCATAAATGCTGAAATGATTGCCGTAAGGACAAGGAGTAAAATCCTGTACCTAATGATGAACCGGGAGATAGTGCTCCACATATAGATTTTAAAAGATTTTAAAGTTAATGATTTTTTTATTTTCTATTGCTTAATTGATCACAGAGGAGATAAATTCCGAACATGAAACAATGGATACGAGGGTGGCGAAACTTAGGCCTATACTATTGGAAAATTACTATTGATAGGATCCTGTTTCAGCAAATTTGAAAGTGCCTTATACAAATCGGGCAGCTTTGCTTTAAAAACTTCAGGTTGTTCAAAAAAGTGCTCTACACACACAGCAAAAAATTCAGGCAAACTTTTACCAGCATACTTCCTTAGAAAGGACTGCTCTCCTTTTCTTATCCTATTGTATTCTTTACCACTTACTCTATGCCAAAGTCTTAGGGAATCTTCTTCCATGAAGGCATACTCTTCGCTGGAAAAGGCATCAGAAACCTGAAGTGCATGAGCCATCTCGTGGAGACCTACATTGAATCCGTCGTGAGGAGATTTATATCCTTTCAAGAAATCCTGCCAGGAGAGCACTATAATTCCGTTTGAATTAACCTCTCCCCTATGTTTCTTTCCAGTATGGGTAGAAATATATTGCTCTGGATATAGTATAATTTTATTGAAGTTTGAAAACTTTAAAGGTTTGAATCCAAAGGTTAATTGTACGGCAGACGCGCTCACCAAAACTTTCATTTGTTCGGTGACTTTCTCCATCTTTCGTGGAGTGAAATCTTTATGGATAAGGAAGTATCTGACCCTCCTTTCAAACTCCCTTTTTAATTTGGGGTGAAGGTCCTGGTAATAAGTAAAGTACCTTGCTAAAATCTCTCTTTGTCTTGGGGTGATACTTTTAATAAGTTTCACCTCCCTGATCACTGGTGTCACATACACAGAGTATACGCCTATTCCTATAGAAGAAAAAAACAGGAGAAAGAAGATAAAGGTGATCGCCAGGGCAATGAAATAAGACAGGGCAGGCATATACTAAATATACCTTTTTCAAGAATCATTTCCCAGAATATTGCATAAAATCTATGAAGGACACAATTTAAACCCTTAATTCTCTGACTTTAGGACCTTCGCTTCTCCATTAATGTCTTGAGTAACCCTAGGATTGCCTTTGTACAAAACCTCGGATTGACCGCTGGCGTTCACATTAAGATCCTCTTTTACATTTACCCGAGCTGTGCCCTGTCCGTCCATGTGAAGATCCAAGACTACAGTTCCTAAATTGAATGCGCTAAGATCCACATCCCCCGAGCTATTTATGGTTGCATTTGTTGCAGACCCTTGAAGATAAAACCTTCCCGACCCTGAGTTATTGATTAATAAATTTCCCACAAATATTTTAGAACGCAACTCCGTTTCTCCATCTGCGCTTAGGCTAAATGTCGGAGCTGTTAAAGAATCTATGGTAACTTTGGAATTGCCACTGACTGACAACTCATCGACATCAATCGCGGTAATCCTAATTTTAAGCTGCGTAGCTTCACCAAATTCCGCTAGTGGAAAAATCCTCAGTTTACCACTCTTGTTTTCAACCCTAAGATATTTGGATAAATTCTCATCGGTAGAGATCTCTACCGATTGCTTACTGCCCTTTTTGATTTCCAATTCAAATTGGCCATCGATCTCAATAGAGCTGAAATGGTCAACTTCATAGTTTTCAATGCTAATTATTCCATTGCCCGACTGTGATGAATTTGAAAATAAATACCCTTTAAATCCAACGAAAAGGACAATAGAAAGCCAAACGAGCAGCAGACCCCGCTTTAGGTAACTTATATGAAGCTTCGTATTTAATAAGGATTCAATGATCTTAATAAATATCAACAACGCGGGAATTCCTATCAAACAAGCTATCGCTGCCTTCTTTGCATCCGACCAAGCCCTAAAATCGAAAAAGTCGGAGTCATAATTGTCGCTAAACTGGAAGTTAAAGGTAGGACCAGCAAGATTTTTGAGGAAAATATAAATGATCAGCCCAGTAAAGACCAATTGCACCAGCCCATACAGCACTTTACGACTTTTGATATAGTCAAAAAAGAACGCAGATTTTCTTAAAAATACAATCATCCATTTTGATAATGGAGAATTTGCATCTGCACTATCATTTGCTTCATTTACCAACGAGTCAATGTAAAACAAAATCGGCTTTCCTCTCATGGCAGTTCTGTCCGCAGCCGTTTGAGCTAAAGGGGCGGCAATCCAGAGAATGAGGTAAGCAATGATTCCGGCTCCGCCTAACAATATTGAAAAAATAAAGAAGACCCTTAGAAAAATAGGATCAATTCCAAAATATCGGGCAAGTCCTGCAGCTACACCACCTAATACTTTATCATCAGGATCGCGCATGATTCTTCGACTGAGAGGAAGTTCTTCTGCAGCGAGGTAATTAGGCATTACCACAATAAGAACGAGGTAAATCAACAATGCAGATCCCCTATAAAGTGATAAGCCAATGAAAATAAGCCTTATAAATACGGGATCTATTCGAAAGTATATACCTATTCCTTCCGCTACGCCTGCTAATTTCCTATTCTTTACTGACCTGCCTAACTTTTTCTTTTTAGTAGAGAATGATTGGTCGTCTGCGTAGTAAACTGGGATACTTTCGATAGGATCAATCTCTAAATCAGCCCTGGGGGGAACAGGTGGTTCAGGCGTTGGGCTGACATGGCCTATGGTTTGGATTAGATAAAGCACATCCAAATACTTAAGTGACACGGCTCTATTGCTAGTTTTTGAATTTAAAATTTCTAGAATTTTACTTTCAACTTCAAGTAGAATGGCATTATTCTCTTCGTGGGAGTAATGCCTGCGTATTTCTGCCAGATAATCCGAAAGGCGCTCATATGCTTCCTTTTCTACTTGAAATATAATTCCTGAAACACTGATAGGTATGAGCTGTCCCATTATTTTCTCTTGGGGTATTTTATTTAGATTCCTAAATGTATTGAAAATTCTGAGTGCTGGGTTTAATAAGCTCATTTATAAATATGATCTAATTTTATCTTTGACAGTCACAAATGGCCAGGCAAGTGGAAATTTACAAAGGGTCAGTTTTTCCTGATCCTTACCTTGTCTTTGGCCGGATCGACTCCTGGATACTTTTCAGATACGTTTATATTGGTTTAAAAAACTAAATCCATCAGCAAAAATAATTGACTCATTCACGGGTTTACAGAACTAGCCAAATAAAGTGGATAGGGTCTAATTATGTAACGGTAGATCTCTTATTTGTAGACCCTTACAATTCTTAAAAGCTCTTAGAAGGCAGCTGAAAATCATAATGCAATAAGTGGAGGAAAAATTCTTCAAAAAATTAGCAATTGAATTGCCGAAGGTGATGGTCAGTGTGTTTGTAAATGAAGTATCCCACTTGCTCCTTTGTCATTTTCCCAAAAAAAGGATGGACAAACTCAAAGTTTGAATAATTTGCGTGAGCTTCAATTAATGCGATCCATTTGGCTTTTTCTGTTGCTATGTCGCCTTTTAGGTCCTTTACAATGAGCTCAGGACTTGTAACTGCATTTTGCATCATTGGAGTTTCATTCTTTAGGCTTTGCTTCAATGCTATTCTCCCTATCAGACGTCCAAAAAATATTCGTTTACATTTTACTTTGCCAATGATCATTTCTTCCCAAAGGGTGCAGTGTTTTATCATCTGATAAATATTCATCTTACCCCATTTGGAAGTGCTCGCTTCGCCTAATGAGTTAATTCTATTGATGACTTCGTTACGAGTATTTATATCAAATATAGTCTTCATAAGCTGAGCTTATTTCAATTGAGACAAGGAAAACCAATTCCCAGAATCATCCTTAAACAAAGCCTCTGTGTCGTAAAATTCTTCTTTAGGCGCCTTAATAAATTCAACTCCTTTTGCTTTCAATTCCTCGTAGGTAGCATAGATGTCTTGGCATGTAAAAACGCCAGGGCCAAAGGTGCCTTTTTTCACCAGGTCTATTAGTGTTGTTACCGTTTCCTTGGTGAACATTCCGCCTTCCGTCAAGGGAAACAATGTAATCTCTATTTCAGGTTGATCTGGAGGGGTGACAGTGAGCCATCTGCCATCTTTAGGCATGGGGACGTCCATCTTTAATTTTAGACCCAATTTATTTGTGTAAAAATCTAATGCGCTGTCCTGATTAATGACATAGACACATATGTGGGTAAGCTTCGTGATCATAAATTCTTTCTTTAATATGGTAAAGGTGCAAAGTTTTTGAGGAAATCACTTCTTCAAAATTGCTATTCTGCCCAACCATGTTGGAAAACAAAACAACTTGGAACATAATTTAACGGCGTCTCTATCACCTGGGCTTCCATTTCCCGATGTTGAAGCAAATACTCCGAAGGACTGCAGCCGAAATTCCGTTTGAAGAGACCACTGAAAGAGCTTACACTTTCAAATCCTACCGTCTGACAAACTTCACACACTGCATTTCCTTCCTGTAGCAATTTTATCGCCCTTTGCATCCTTACATAAATAAGGTATTGGTGTGGAGTTTTTCCATAGCACTTTTTGAACAGGCGAATAAAGTGGAACTTTGAAAAATAGGCCTCTCCCGCAATGTTATCAAGGTCAATATGATTCGAAAAGTTGTTGTCGATGAAAAGCTTGGCATGGACTATTCTTTTATAAAGGTAAACTTTGGGATATTCTATTGGCATCTCTTGCTGCTTTAGCTTCAGCTAAATCAATCTACTAAAAATCGCCCTCATCTGTGCCGAATTGCGTGCACAAAATCCAATATTTAAAACATTTCTTTTAAAAAAATCTTTCTAAGGTTTAGAAGTAGGCAAGCACGTCTTAACTTTGAATTTTTCACTCTAACATTAAAACTGAAATTATGGCTTTTGAATTACCCGCTCTTCCTTATGCATCGGATGCATTGGAACCACATTTTGATAAGGCAACTATGGAGATACACCATGGAAAGCATCACAACGCATATGTGACTAACCTGAACAAAGCGTTAGAAAATTCTGAATTGGCCTCAAAGTCAATTGAAGACTTAATGAAAAACATCAGCACTGCAGCTCCTGCTGTGAGAAACAATGGCGGTGGTCACTACAATCACTCTTTGTTCTGGACAATACTTTCTCCAAAAGGACAAGGAAAACCATCTGGAGAATTAGCCTCTGCGATAGATCAAAAATTTGGCTCGTTTGAGAAATTCAAAGAAGAGTTTAGCAATGCAGGAACAACCAGATTCGGTTCTGGCTGGGCATGGTTGATTGTGAGCAACGGAAACCTTGAAATTACTTCTACTCCAAACCAAGACAATCCTTTGATGGATGTTGCCGACAAAAAAGGGACACCAATATTGGGATTAGATGTTTGGGAACATGCCTATTACCTAAAATACCAAAATAGAAGACCTGATTATATCGCTGCGTTTTGGAATGTAGTAGATTGGGATGCTGTATCAGCAAGATATTCAGCAGCAAAATAAATAATTAAAAAGCCTTCTAAATTTTAGAAGGCTTTTTAATTATTCTGTATCCTCAGTCTTATCCTCCTTGGGAATATCAATTTTGGAAAATATTTTATCTATATTATCCGCGTAGTCGACGTTGTCATCAAGATAAAAATTCAACTCCGGGATGATCCTTGCCTGATTTCTTATCTTTTCTGAAAGCATCCTTCTTATAACCTTTTTTTCTGAGTTGATATGATCTAACATAGCGGCTTTGTCATTAACCATGAGAAAACTTAGATAGACTTTCGCTAAGCCCAAATCCGGACTCACTCTGACCGTAGTAACGGTGATGAATGCTCCATTCAACAAATGTCTCGCATCTCGTTGTAAAATTTCGCTAAGGTCTTTTTGAATCAACCTCGAGTATTTTTGTTGTCTTGTGCTATCCATTAGATATATTTAACTTTTATTAAAATTTTGCCTTACCTCGCTGAACTAATCTCATCAAGAGCATTATTAAAAAACTTTGAGAGTAAAATTGAGTATTGCAAAGTTAAACCAGTTTTGGAAATAAACTTCTTGCCGGACGAATGGTTTCAAACAATAAACAGCTGGGTAAAATAAATCGTGATTGAAGGTATCTGGAATGAGATTGATCATCTGAACGAAGAATATAAATCTCTTGGTATCCCCGACAACGTCGATTATTCCAAGTTTAACAATAATTCATTATTACATCCTCTACCATAATTGAGGGCGGTACCTTTTTGGAAAAGTTGGAGGCCAATACTTCAAACAGAAATAGATAAATATAAAAGCATGCTGAAAGGCACTTTCTTAAGTTTTTAGTTTAACAGAAAAAATTAAATATTTTGATATCATTTTTTAAAATATTCGACCCTTTTAGAATCATTCCTTTGTTGATTCTTTTTTTAGCATTGAGGCTTCCGATGATCATTTTTGGCTACCCTCTTCTAGTTCCCGAGCTGAACTGGATGCTTGTTGGAGAGAAAATGGGAGAAGGGTTGCTATATTCAAACGTCTGGACTACACTTGAACCACTTTCAGCAGGCGTTTATTATTTCTTAGAGTCCGTTTTCAACAGATCTGTGCTGCCATATCAAATCATGGCCTTGATTCTCACCTTCAGCCAGGCGATGATCTTGAATCTTATTCTACATTTTCACAATTCATACAGCGACAGAACATACATACCTTCGTTGTTGTACTTGCTCTTCTCTTCTTTGTTCTTTGATTTTTATACGCTATCACCTGTTTTAATGGGAGTAACCTTTCTCCTCCCTGCTTTAAGTCTGTTGATCGGTCAGAATAAGTCTAAGAATTTAGAATCTATCTTTTATGTAGGTCTTTTGATTGGCGTCGCATCCTTATTTTATCTCCCATTGGCTATGTTTTTGGTAATGGTGATCTTAAGTTTTGTGTTAATTTTTAGCTCCTCACTTAGGCTGTACCTTATTCTTATCATGGGATTTACTTTGCCATTTAGTTTTGTGCTGGTTTACTTTTTATATCAAAATGGACTACAGGAATTTTATTCCAATTTCATCTATTCGTTTTTCACCTATCCTTTGCATAGCCACATGAGCTTTAAGGATTTTGCAATTATTCTTATAATCCCTGCAATACTTCTGATATTCTCCATTCTGTTTGTATTCAATACACCCAAGTATGTCAACAACCAATATCTGATTTTTAGATTAATGGGGTTATGGCTAGTGGCTGCATCCTTGAGTTTGTTTTTTAGTAAGCATCTATATCCTCATCAATTCTATGTTTTTGTTCCAGCCTTAGCGTATTTTGGAACCCACTTTTTTTTATTGTTAAAAAAGAAATTATTAAGAGAAGTCTTCTTTCTGATTGGGTTAGCCAGCATTGTGTTGGTTAGCTATGGAAGTGTTTACAAATATTTCTTAAAGAAACACCCAATGAATCTGTCCGACATGATCATTCCGACGCCGAAAAAAGGTGAAGGCGAAATCGAGAATAGAAAGACAATGTTATTAGGTGAGGACATCTCGGTATTAAAAAATGCCAAATTAGCGACGCCTTACCTTGATTGGGAGTTGTCGCGAAGGCACTTTGAGAACCTAGACAATTACTACAATATTTCTAAGGTGTTCGAAAATATTCAAAAGGACAAGCCCGAGATAATCATAGATCAGAAGGAATTGGCTGAATATTTATTTTATAGAATTCCAAGCTTAAAGGAGGACTATGTAAATGTGACCAAAAATAAATATGTGAGAAAAGACCTCTACAAAGCAGAGGTTGAGTGAGACCTAGATTGAAATGCAGAAATAAAAATATTTCACTTTTTGGGAGAAATGCAATAAGGTATTTTATTGACTAATCTCTTACTTTAGCAATTAATCTTGCCAACTCTATTTGCATGTCTTCCACCTTCGAACGGAGTATTAATAAAGGTTTCGGCGAATTGTAACGCGTCGTCTTTAGAGACAAATCTTGCTGGTATACAAAGAATATTTGCGTCGTTGTGCTGTCTTGCCAAGCCTGCCAACTCATTGTTCCAACACAATGCAGCGCGGACACCGGCATGTTTGTTGGCTGTGATTGCCACGCCGTTTCCGCTACCACATATCAAAATTCCGAAATCACTTTCCTTAGAAGTTACGGCTTGTGCGATCGGGTGTGCAAAGTCAGGGTAGTCGACAGCATCATTTGTGAAAGGCCCGAAGTCCTTCACATTATAGCCCTTAGCTGTAAGAAATTCTACAATTGCTTTCTTGTAAACTGGACTGGCGTGGTCGCCACCTATGGCAATATTAAAGCTCATGATACCTATATCTTAAGGAATTAAACTATCTAATCTTTCTTTTTCTTTCGCTTTATATACAGAAGCCGAAATGAAAATACTTATTTCGTACAGAATTATCAATGGAATGGCAACGACTATTTGGGTAAAAAAGTCTGGCGATGGCGTGATGACGGCCGCTACTATGAATATGACAACGATGGAATGGCGTCTAAAATTCCTCATCAAAGAGGGCGTGACAATTCCGATTTTGGAAAGGACAAATATCAGTACCGGAAGTTGAAACATTAGTCCGCTACCTAAAATTAGTCCGCAAAATAGAGAGATATAATTTGTAACGTCTATAATATTGGGGATGCTTTCATCTATCTTATAATTTATTAAAAAGTTGAATGAAAGAGGGGTAATCACATAAAATCCAAAAAGGATACCTAGGATAAAAAGGATGCTCACAAAAAACACTGCCCCACTTGCCCCTTTTAGTTCATTGGGATAAAGCCCTGGCTTAATGAATTTCCAAAGCTCCCAGAATGTATAAGGAAAGGCAAAAACGAAACCAAAGACGAATGCAGACTTCAAGTGCATCATGAATTGACCAGTCATCGTTCGATTTTGAAGGTCGATCTTTATCTCTTTGATGCACATGTCCGGCCCCATTTTACACATCATTTTGTAAGTCCAGAAATCCGGCCTCATGGGTGCAAGTAGGATCTCATGGAAAATGAAATCCATACTTACAAAACCTATAATAGTAAATACCGCAATTGATAGTACCGATCTTACTATATGCCACCTGAGTACCTCCAAGTGGTCTATAAACGACATTTCTTTAGTCTCTTCCACCTTGTCCGTCTCTAATTTTTGAATAAAAGTTAATATTTCTTAAAAACCTTTCCTACTTGTAAAGAGGGAAGTCTTTCATCCATACGTTTACTTCTTCCTTGATGGATTGCACCTTCGCTATATTTTCATGATTCATAAGAACACTATCGATCAACTCTACAATTCTCAGCATATCATTCTCCTTCATGCCTCTTGTAGTGATTGCGGCAGTTCCAACACGCATTCCTGAGGTGACAAACGGTGATTTGTCGTCGAATGGAACCATGTTTTTGTTTATGGTAATGTCTGCTTGGATCAAAACGTTCTCTGCGATCTTACCTGTAAGATTTTTAGAGCGAAGATCTATCAACATCAAATGATTGTCTGTACCTCCAGAGATAATTTGATACCCTTTGTCTAAAAATGCTTTGGCCATCACCGCAGCATTTTTCTTTACTTGAACTACATAATCAGTATAGTCATCTGACAGACATTCGTAGAAAGCAACTGCTTTCGCCGCGATCACATGCTCTAAAGGTCCGCCTTGTGTGCCAGGGAATACGCCCATGTCCAATAAGTTAGACATCATTCTAGTTTCACCTTTAGGGGTTTTGGCTCCAAAAGGATTCTCAAAGTCATTCCCCATCATAATTAACCCACCTCTTGGTCCACGCAATGTTTTATGTGTTGTGGTTGTAACGATGTGACAGTGTTGTAATGGATCGTTTAATAAACCTTTCGCAATAAGTCCTGCAGGATGCGAGATATCCGCTAAAAGCAGCGCTCCGATTGGGTCCGCAATTTGACGAAGGTGTTTGTAGTCCCAATCCCTTGAATAGGCAGAGGCTCCGCAGATGATCATCTTTGGTTTTTCTTTCTTAGCAATAGACTCAACCTTATTCCAATCGATAAGACCAGTTTCTTTTTCTACACCATAGAAAAATGGTTGATATATTTTTCCCGAATAATTTACCGGTGACCCATGGGTAAGGTGACCACCATGTGAAAGGTCAAACCCTAATATTTTATCACCAGGATTCAAACAAGCAAGCATTACCGCTGCATTTGCCTGTGCGCCAGAGTGCGGTTGCACATTTGCCCACTCCGCGCGGAACAGTTCTTTTGCTCTATCGATAGCGAGTTGCTCCGACTCATCTACGATTTCGCAACCTCCATAATATCTTTTTCCAGGAAGGCCTTCTGCATATTTATTTGTCATCACACTTCCCATCGCTTCCATCACTTGTAAAGAAGTAAAGTTTTCTGATGCGATCAATTCAATGCCATGTTCCTGTCTTTCTTTTTCTCGTTGGATAAGATCAAAAATTTGAGTGTCTCGGGAAGTGGTTTTAATGTTCATTAATGGTAAATTTTAGATAAGACGATATGTATGCAGACTAAGCCTAATTGGGCATATAATTCCTATATCAAAATTACTTTAAGTTCAGGTAGGGAACAAAAGAATTTTTGGGTGCAGAGAGAATAATGGGGTATAAAGAATAACACCGAAACAAGGGTTGCCTTTTTAAATTGATCGAGTGTTGGCGATCAATTTAAAATGATGGAGATTTGAGGTCAAAATGACTGTGAAATTTAAAATGGGGCATTCGCTGTATTTTAAACTAAAGAACAGTCGCAAATCATAATTTCAGTAATGAATATTACATCATTAAAAAGAATATCTGTC
>DASVUU010000012.1:0-2106 GCA_036386935.1 Cytophagaceae bacterium
GTCATTAAAAACATAGCTCCTAAAAGGATCTGTAATGTCCATGCGATAATGTTTGTGGTCTTGTTTGTCATTGTCTTAAATTTTTAATGGTTAATTTTTACTTTGTTCTTTAGTCTATTAACGCAGGGAGTAGAGGCGAAGAACTTAACCTATGGTAAGAAATCATTTACACCAGCTACTTTCCCCGTTTGTCTTGAACAAAGCTCGGCAAAAGGGAAATAATTAAAATTGATGTATGGTAAGAAATGAATCCGGGTGCCTGTACACCAGTCTCAGCACTGGAAAGCGATAAAAAATGCCTATAGAGAGATCTACAGTGGTAAAATTTATTTACGGGTAATGTCCTTTCGAACCCTGCTGAGGCTTTCAGGAGTAATACCTAGATAGGATGCAATCATTTTTTGGGGTAGGCGTTGAGCAAGTGTAGGATAGATCTTCAAGAATTCTTCATACCGCTCTTCCGCTGAGGATCCTAAAAGTTGTAAAATTCTTTTTCGAAGGGTGTGGATTTTGCGTTCCAGCAAATGCGTCATCTCAACTGCGGAGTCCTTATCGACATCTTGGGACGATGGTCTTTTAAGAATTTTAATTTCTGAGTCTTCAACCGCATCAATCCATAAAGTAGCAGGAGTTTGGAGCATCACGGCATCTTCGTCACTTATAAAATAATCTTCAGGAGCAAATTGGTAAATATGCTCCTTTCCCTTAGAATCTATAATATAGCTCCTTAAACAACCCTTCTCAACATAAAAGATGTTTTCGGTTTGTTGTCCTTTGCCTAAAAGAATTTTGCCTTTTCTGACGCTTCTGGAGGGTAAATTTTCTAAGTCTGCTTTTAGTTTTGACATAGTCACTGAAATCTTGGGGCTAATATAATTGATTTGCTTGCTTAATGAATATGATAAAGCAGTAGAAAATTATATCTTTTGCAGGTGGAGTGTTTTGCCATTTGTGCCTTTTATGTAGATTGCCATTTTAATCTCAGGAGGTCTCTTAATTAGCTCGACAATCCCTGTATCTCACTTGTATACAAATCACGGCGCTAAATAAGTAAACCATACTCCCGTGCACAGATCTGAACTAACACGATAAAGACAAACTTTAAATTTAAAAAATGACAGCAAATAGGTGGAGATATGAATGCCTTACCGGACCTTTCTTCGCTATAACTTTTACTAAAGGCTATTTAATCATAATTATTGGACTGCTCGGTCCATTGAATACTATATAAATTACCTAAGGTAAGAATGACCAAAAACTTGTACTTTTCTAATTTTAGACTGTTCACACAAAAGATTGAAATACAGGCTCCAACTGGAACAAGTTCTTCATATCTTCATATAAAAGGTTCGAAACTTGTCCCAAGGGGTTCACAAGGTCTTAGATTAACTTCTAAGACTTTTTTTATGCCTATCTACAATGCAGATACAACTCCATGTATTTATCTATAGAATATAATCCTTACTGATAGACATACACATTTTTAAGCTTAAGATGGTATAAACCACTTGGTAATATTTTTACTAAATGTCTTTCCCGACCAGTGGACTCATCGAGTATATGAACATAACGTTTATCACGGAGCTTTTGCCTCTCAAGTTATAGTAACTCCAATTCTACCACTAAGGGAATATTAGAAATAATCCTAGTGGGTCATATTTCTTATGGTATTTATAAAAAGCCTTTTTCCAATAAAAAGGAATCACATAAATTATGAAGGTTATGAGAAACGGATCTTAATCATTGAACTAGGAAGTTTATTTAGTAATGACAAGAGTACTCTTTTTAGAGACTTTACCGCCTTGAATAGCGACTAGGAACAATCCTTGGGGCAAATGACTTACCGGGAGAGTGACCTGGTCAACTCCAGCACCCAGCTGCACTTCCTTATCTATAAAAGGTTTTCCAGCTAAATCACTCATTGTGACCCGCACGGCAGATTCCGCTGTAAATTCAGCCAGGCTGATGCTCACTTCATGGATGGCAGGGTTCGGATACAATTTCAAACTAAGGTTTTCTTTCTGGCTGCCAAGATCTGTGATCACAGGACTACCGCCTCCTAATTGGGTCTTTACAGCATTATAAAATGCAGTGGCCAACTTATTG
>DASVUU010000013.1:0-10294 GCA_036386935.1 Cytophagaceae bacterium
AAAAGCAAAGGCGAGACGATTGATGCGCAGGCAGAGAAAAAAATGTTGGATGAAATAACCGCTCAGTACAATTCACAGTTATCTCCATACTATGCTGCCTCTCGCCTTTGGGTAGATGGAATCATAGATCCCTTAGAAACGAGGAAAGTTATTTCAATGGGAATTGAGGCGGCTAATCATGCGCCGATTGAAAAACATTATAATGTAGGGATCATACAGACATAATATTTGTTAGAAAACTGATTTAAATCTTTAAATTCATTTTTGAGGATTAGTTAATTTTAAATTTGCAATGTATCGCAAGGAATTGAATGGATAATAATAAAATAAAAGCACTGATTTCCCTTCTCGACGATGAGGATATGGAGGTGGTAACACACGTAGAGAAAGAAATTCTTTCTCTGGGAGAGAGCATTATTCCATTTCTCGAGACGGAGTGGGAAACAAATTTCAATCCCCTGGTTCAAAAGAGAATAGAAGAGCTTATCCATACCGTCCACTTTGAACTGCTTACCTCACGACTATTAAAATGGAAGGAATCGGACGGCGCAGATCTACTTGAAGGAATGTGGATATTAGCCACTTATCAATATCCTGATCTAGAATTTAAGAAAGTTAAAAGTGACATAGAGCAGATCTATTATGATACCTGGCTGGAATTAAAGAATGATCTTTTGCCCTTTGACCAGGTGAAGATCATTAATAATGTATTGTTCGGTAACCTGAAATTTAGTGCTAACACAAAGAATTTTCATTCGCCTGCCAATTCTATGATCAACATGGTATTGGAAACAAAGAAAGGCAATCCAATTTCTTTATGTGTAATCTATATGTTGGTGGCCCAAAAGCTAAAACTTCCCGTGTATGGAGTGAATTTGCCAAACCTATTTATCCTAACATACAAATCTGCAGATACTCAATTTTATATCAATGCATTTAATAAGGGTCTGATTTTTAGTAAGGCCGACATTGACAACTACATCTCACACTTAAATCTTAATCCACTAGATATTTTCTACGAACCGTGTAATAATATTGATATTTTAAAAAGGGTATTGAGAAATCTCATCGTGTCCTTCGAAAAACTAGGCGATAGTCACAAAGTAGAAGAGGTGAAAATACTCCTGAGAATGATTGCTGATGAAAGTGAGAAGATTGACTAATAATTAGCAATCTTCATTGATTATACAGCCCGATCAAAATCGTTTTTGATTGCAAAAGGACAGGTATCCTTGACTCAAAAGCCTCAGAAGCTGTATGTGATAGCCAACAAGAGATGTTTAGCTATTGAAAACTCTTATTTTTTAATCATACACCCGGAAGCCCTTTTATCGGCAACCTTCATTGAGCTGTTTGTAAGTATAGAATTGATGGCCTCTTTTAAGTAAGAATTCGTCACGTCTGCTGCTACCTGTGGGTTATCATCGATAGCACCCTTGTATTGAAGCACAAATGAACCATTGATATTCTTCAACACAAATACTTCTGGAGTCTTACTGGCGCCGAAAGCACTACTCACCTGTGCGTTGTCTACCAGGTATGGAAAACTATAATTCTTTTCTCTAGCCCTTTTAGCCATTTCAGCGGGGCTGTCCTCAGCACTGGCCTTGCTGTTATTAGGATTTATAAATAAAAATCTAACCTCCTTTGATGCAAAATCATTAGCAAGCTGCACCAATCTATCCTCATAAAGTTTCACATATGGACAGGCCGGACTAGAAAATACAATTACGACGCTCTTACTTTTAGCGAAATTGCCTAAAGATATCTGAGAATTGTCGAGAGAATTCGATAAACTGAAATCTGCGACTTTATCACCAACATTATATCCCTGGCCGAAAGAGTAGCTACTTATCGATAAAAGAAGAGCAAAAGCTAGTGTTTTCATAATTAAAGTTTTTTTCATTCCCATCAATATTTCAATCTAGCATAAGCTAAATCAATTCTCCCTGATATTGTTATATTTCTTATTATTTTAATATAATTACTGATTATAGGCTATTATATAATTTCCCTTTTTTAAATATTTAATGTTATAGATACCTTCAAAATCAGTAGTCTTAATCTTACCTATGCAATTACCTTGCTCATTTTTAAATTCGAAAGGAATAACTATCAAATTTTCCTTGAAGCTTAACGCTCTTTTTGAATATATTTTATACAATACTTCTTTTACGCACCAATAGACCGTCAGTTTTTCTATGGAGGCCCCGGCGTCTTCCATCTCGCTTTCAGACAGCACCCTTGGTCCAATTTTAGCTATCCTGGGCAAAATCTCTTCCATGTCTATCCCTACCTTCATAATTTCACTAAGAATGGCTATAGAGTACTGAGGCTTATGAGATAAGGACAAATTGTAGCAATGGTCGGAAAAACAAATCTTCCCGTTGTCGTCATTGTGCAGCTTAACCTCATTCATTCCCTTAAGGATCGCTAACTTATGAATTAAAGCCCTTCCTGCATACCACTGTTGTAAACGTAAGTCTGAAGAAAATGACGGGGCTGATTGTATGTACTTTGGCACCTGCAGTATCAACTCCTCAATCGGTTCTGTTATTTCCCAGAGTCCCGCTATTATTTCATTATTCTCAAGCAAGGGTAAAAGTAATGGCATCTTATAGGTTAAATTGCGCTATATAATTCTACAAAATTATATTAACATTAAAAACAAAGTATATTTAACGATCTTTTAATAACTTGAAGCTAAGGCTTTCCCATATGTTAAAAACGGAGGTTTTAAAAACTGCATCATTAGCGGGCCATAGAGACTGTATCTATTCTCTCGAAAAGGGAAAAAATGATCAGGTATTTTTCTCTTCCTCAGGAGATGGAATGGTTGTGGAGTGGGACCTAAATAACCCCGATAACGGAACTCTGCTTGCCAAAGTGGCAAACTCTGTTTATGCAGTGCATCTGCTAAAAGAAGATAACTGCCTGGCAATAGGGCAAAATTTTGAAGGCATTCATTTGATTAGTCTCGATTCAAAGAAAGAGATTGCCTCTGCAAAAATCACTACTTCCTATATATTCGACATAAAATCTCAGGGTGACTTTCTATACGTGGCAACGGGAGATGGCTATTTGATTATCTTGGATAAGAAAGAATTAACATTAGTCCATAAGGTCAAACTGTCGGAAAAGAGTCTCAGAGCAATTGCGATAGATACATCAAGACAACTCGCCGCCTTCGCCTGCAGCGATAATAATTTCAGAATTTATTCCTTAGAAAAAAACGAAATTATCTACACGGTCCCTGCCCATGAAAACTCAATTTTCACGGCCGTATTTTCCCCAGATTCTAAATATCTTTTGACCGGTGGAAGGGATGCCCGTTTAAAGGTCTGGGATTGCGAGCAAGGGTTTATATTACATGAGGAAATTGTAGCCCATACATTTGCACTAAATCATATACAATACGCACCGGACGGCAAATTTTTTGCGACCTGCAGTATGGATAAATCAATAAAAATTTGGGACAGTAACCAATTTCGCCTTTTAAAGGTTATAGATAAAGCAAGACACGCAGGACATGCGACCTCTGTCAATAGATTGCTGTGGTTGCCTTGGAATGACAGCTTGGTTTCCGCCGGGGACGACAGAATGGTTTCAGTTTGGAACCTATCTTTTCAAATAGTTTAAATTTAATATCTTTTTAAATTTGTAGCTTCGAAATAATAAGCCACCTGCGTCTTGGTATTTGGATTTTTGAATCCTACATATTCTTGAATAAATTTTTTCTTAAAGACAAAGTATCAGAAAGTACATTACGATGAAAATAACACCAATAGAAATAAGGCAAAAACAATTTGAAAAGGCTTTTCGTGGCTATGAAAAAGAAGAAGTAGATGCCTATCTATTATCTCTTTCCCAGGAGTGGGAAAGAGTCATGGCGGATCATCTAGACCTAAGAAAGCGTGCAGAGAGCGCAGAGGCGGAAGTTGTTCGCCTTAGAGAAGTTGAAAATTCATTATTTAGAACATTAAAGACTGCCGAAGACACCGGTAACCATTTAATAGACTCTGCCAATAAAAGCGCTGAACTTCACTTGCGAGAGGCTCAAATGAATGCAGATGCTATGATGAATGAAGCAAAATCTAAAGCGAAGTCCTTGATAGAAGATGCGGAAGAAAAGTCAAAACAGATCATCGAAGACCTCTACAATGAAGTAAAGAATCTCGAGCGCTCATATTATTATTTAGACGATCAAAAGGAAAGCTTATTACAAAATATTAAAAACCTCGTAGGAGATTTAGGCGAAAGGGTTGGTAGGTACGGAGGCAACTCTTCGAGAAATTTGATTGCGGAAAAAATAAAGGAATTAAAAAGTCTTACAATAGGGCTGCCGGTTAGAACTGCGCCTAGAGAACGAAATACAAGTAACATTCCTGCCGAGAATACTTACACAACAGAACATAAGCCGGAAGAAGAACAATCAGGTTCATTCTTTGACAAAATCTAATGGCGGAAGTAATATTAGAAGTCGCCTTAGAAGGGTTGGAGTTTTTTGGATATCATGGCTACTATGAAGAAGAGGGCGAAAAAGGAAACTGGTTTAAGGTTGATGTTAAAACTACATCCTTACTTCAGGACCCATCTTTATTAGATAGGGATGAACTTGGAAATACGGTAAATTATGAAGTATTGTATTCAATAGTTCAGCAGGAGATGGAAAACCGAGTGAAGCTTTTAGAAACGGTCGCTTATAGAATACTCGAAAGGGTAAAGTGCTATCCTCATGTTGAGAATATTGAGATCAGCGTCACAAAGCTCAATCCTCCTGTGGGCGGAGATTGCAAGTCTGCGAAGGTGACGTTAAAAACTAAAGCTTAGGTGTAGCACTTTAAGAATTAAATACAAATCCACGCCCTTCTGAAGTTTCTTCAAAACTAATCTCAAGACCGAACAAAAACATTGCTTGGCTTTTGTCAACGTAGATATTTATACCTTCTACAAAGTATTCTTTGTCAGTATCTTTTTTTAAATCAAAACCAATAATATAGGATACACCAGCGCACCCGCCGCCTTTTGTTCCGATTCTTAGCCCATAGTTGGTCGGGATATTCTTATTGGCGATAATGGACTTAATTTCACTCAATGCTTGTTCCGTCAGGGAGCATGGCAAGGGGAGTAAAGGTTTTTTTAAATCCATAATTGCATATTACAAAAGCTATCCCACCA
This sequence comes from Cytophagaceae bacterium, assembly GCA_036386935.1. Classification (GTDB taxonomy): domain Bacteria; phylum Bacteroidota; class Bacteroidia; order Cytophagales; family Cytophagaceae; genus DASVUU01. Next base: position 5,179 of record DASVUU010000013.1, read on the forward strand.
GATCAACAGGAGAATTGGAAATAGTTTTCTATTTTTGCTAAAATCGATATTTATGGAAGTACTTGGGGACCTTATAAAGATATTATTGCCAGCCGCGGCTGTATTATACGCTATGTACCTAACTGTAAAAGCTTTCCTTAACAAAGACTTCGACAAAAGACTCGTAGATATTAAGATAAAAAATACTGAGGTTACCCTGCCACTACGTTTGCAGGCATACGAACGTATGTGTCTTTTTTTAGAAAGGATATCTCCCCACAATCTTGTAGTGAGGCTAAATGAGCCCGCTTACAATGCTATACAATTTCACCAAAAACTACTTTCAGAGGTCAGGGAAGAGTTCAATCACAATGTCTCTCAGCAAATCTATATGAGCGACCAATCCTGGGCTATGGTAAGAAACGCTATGGAAGAAGTTGTTTCCGTCATCAATGCCTCTGGATCAGCATTGCCTTCAGATGCAAGAGGACTTGATATGGCAAAATTAATATTCGAGAACCTACTACAGAAAAACGAAGACCCAACCACAAAAGCTTTGAAGTTTTTAAAGAATGAAATAAGGTCGGTATTTTAAGCTAAATTTTTTTCATCATTCTATGAAAGTTGCCATTCAAGGAGGTAAAGCCTCGTTTCATGATATTGCCACGTTGAACTATTTTGGGCCCGAAGCGGAGACCATTTGTTGTCCTACTTTTCGTGAGGTTTGTGAGCAGCTTAAAGGTCAAAAAGCTGAGTATGCTTTGATGGCCATTGAGAATTCAATCGCTGGAAGTATACTTGGAAACTACTCCCTAATTCGTGAATACGGATTCAAAATCATTGGAGAAATCCAGTTGCGAATTGAAATGAATCTGATCGCCTTACCTGGTGTAAAAATTCAAGATATAAAAAAGGTAAGGTCGCACTATATGGCGCTTCTTCAGTGCGAGCAATATTTGTCGCAATACCCTCACATCAAAGTAGAAGAATACCATGATACGGCGGACAGCGTGAGAGATATAAAATCAAAAGATCAACACACTGTAGCAGCGATTGCAGGCCGTTATGCGGCGACACTTTATGGCATGGAGATCGTTGCCGAAGGGATAGAAACAGAAAAGAAAAATTTCACTCGCTTCATGGTGCTTTCTACCGAAAAAAAGGCCAAAGTTGAAGACAGGGAAAAAGCAACTTTAAGTTTCCAGTTGCCAAATAAAGTGGGCGCGCTGGCTAGCCTTCTTAAAGTGATCGTGGATAATAATATCAACCTTACGAAAATTCAGTCTATTCCAATTTTGGGAAAGCCTGATGAATATACTTTTTACGTGGATTGCGAATGGTCCAATTACAATGATTTTAGGAAAAGTATTGAAGTAAGATCGTTGGTGAGTGAATTAACAATATTAGGGGAATATAAAAAAGGGAAAACGATTTATGATTATTCCAATAGCAAATAGGCTGCAAGGTGTCAAAGAATATTACTTCGTTAGGAAGCTTGAAGAAATAGCGAAATTAAATAAAGAGGGCAAGAACGTTATAAATTTTGGCATAGGAAGCCCCGACCTTGCTCCTTCCGAAGAGTCCGTAAAAGCTTTAGTCGAAGTTTCTTCCAGAGCCGGCAGCCATGGCTATCAGCCATATCGTGGCATTCCAGAGTTTCGCCAAAAGATTACAGAATATTACAAGCGAACGTTTGACGTAAGCCTCAATTCTGATCAGGTTTTGCCTCTCATGGGATCAAAGGAGGGAATACTTCATTTGTCTATGGCATTTTTAAATCCAGGGGATGAGGTTTTGGTGCCGGACCCTGGCTACCCTTCTTATACTTCTCTTACAAATTTGATAGGAGCCCAGGTAAGAAAATATGACTTAAAAGAAGAAAATAATTGGTTCCCAGACTTAGACGCACTGAGGTCTACTGATTTGTCTAAAGTAAAAATCATGTGGGTGAACTATGCCCATATGCCCACAGGGACCGCTGTTAACAAAACTATCTTGGAGGGCATCGTTCGGTTTGCCAGGGAGAAAAACATTCTTATTTGCTATGACAATCCCTACAGCCTGGTTTTAAATAAACAGAAGCCACTGAGTATTCTATCAATTGAGGGTGCTATGGATGTAGCGGTTGAGTTGAACTCTTTCAGCAAATCTCACAACATGGCCGGCTGGCGGATAGGTATGATGTTGGGGAAGGAAGAATATTTGAATGCAGCGCTGCAGGTAAAGAGTAATATTGACTCTGGGATGTTTTTAGGCCTCCAACATGCTGCAATAAAAGCGCTGGATAACTCGGACGAATGGCATGCAGAAAGAAACAGAGTGTATACTGAGAGACGTGAAATGGTTTACCAAATATTTGATATGCTCAACTTCGAGTATAGCAAAGACCAGGTCGGGCTATTCGTTTGGGCGAAACCAAAGGATGCGCTTGCTGTACCGGATATAGCGGCTTTTGCTGACGAACTTCTTTATAAATCATTTGTGTTTTTTACTCCAGGGGAAATCTTTGGACAAAATGGAAAAAAATTTATGAGAGCCTCTTTGTGCCTTCCTGTGGAAAAAATGAAAGAAGCCTATGCTCGTATCGAGAAGCAGTTGGTGAAAAATTAATTCATTAGACAAATAAAGGGTGAGACTATTTGCCTGAGTGATGGAAGCGGATACCCCACAGCCGACGATAGGAGGCGAGGAGTAGCAGCGGACAGCACGACCTCCCGCTTTTTAGCGGAGGGCAGGCCCAATAAGTTTTCTTACTAGCTATCAAAATAAAAAGCCTGGAACACCCAGGCTTTTCTCATTAAAATTGGTTGACATTCGATTTTTAGATGTCTAAACCGACCTTTTCCTTCGCATACAATTTCCTTAAATAAAGTTCATCGAACTGCTCCTTTGTAACCTCACCGTTAGAAATCTTATTTTGTTGAACTCGGCTATTTGATCCCTCTTTTCTTTTTGAAGTTCCTTTGCTGTCCTTTGAAGCAGCATTCTCCTCTAATTTCATGCAAGCAATATGTTCAGCGTCCACGTAAAAACAAACCACCTCTTCCTTTTGATTATTAGAATTTTGAGCCTGTGCAAATGATATCGTAAATATGGCAATGAAAGCAACTAATATATTTTTCATGTGAGATAAATTAAAATTGATTTATATGTCCTGCACTCTTCCCAAGACTTGAAGCCAGTATTCAAAAGCTATTGCACTTCCTGGATTTGATACAATAGGTATAGAGAGTTGATAAGTTCCAAGGTGAACAATACTTGCATGCTCTATATAAATAAGACTATTTTAATAATTTATTTGTTTACAAAGTTTCAATAAATAATATAACCCGCTAAAATCCTGCATTAAAGAAGAGGAACTTTTGATGCCCATAAATGCATTATAAAGGACAACAGTACAACCAACCTACTACCTCTTATAATGAAAAAATTCCTATTTATATTAATGTCATTTACTTTCCTGCAGCTAAGCTGTGCTAAAAAACGAGCGGATGACGTAACTCCCGAAAAGTCAATCGAAAATCTTGACTTGAAGGTTATTTCTGTTACCCACCAAGGCAATATTGAGCACAGAGACATTTCGGTTCTTGCTTCCCTTTTAAATAGTCCTGAATTGTCGGCTAGAATAAAGTATGGAGTATCAAAAAACAAAATCGTATATCAGACTACTTACAAAGGCAATATTATTGAGGCCTCTGGAATGATTTATTTGCCGATTGGCTTAAAAGAGCCTGCGCCTTTGTTGTCAGCTCAACACGGCACTACGTTTGAGAAGTCAGGCGCACCTTCTGTTTCATCAGGCATGAGTTTTTATGAGCTTTTTGCATCGGGAGGCTACATCACCTTCGTTCCAGATTTTATTGGCTATGGCTCTTCTGCTCATTTATTTCACCCTTATTATGATCAAAAACACTCAGCTCTGGCCGTTATTGATCTCATAAAAACGGGAAAGAAGTATTTGAAGGAGAAAAACATAGCATTTAATGACAAACTATATTTGATCGGATATTCTGAAGGTGGATATGTGACACTCGCTGCGCAGAAAGAAATAGACGCAGACCCAAGTATTGGACTAAACCTTACTGCAGTAGCTGCTGGGGCTGGTGGCTATGATCTAACAGGAATGCTTGGTGATATGGGAAAAACCAACTACTACTCCTACCCTGCTTATTTAGCCTTTATTATCAAATCCTTTAATATTACTTACGATTGGGATAAACCTAGCTCCTATTTCTTCAAAAAGATTTATGCAGACCGTGTAGATAGAACTATGGATGGAAGTAAAGGTGGTGGCGAGATAAATGGATTGCTTACAACAAATCTGGACTCTCTTTTTAACCCCGCATTTTACAACAACATCAAGGCTGGAAGTGAAATACAGTTTAAAAAAGCTTTAATAAGCAATAGCTTGATAGACTTCAAAGTGGCTTCTCCGCTCAGACTGTATCATGCAAAAGGCGATGAAGTAATACCTTACCAGAATAGTATAGCAACAAAGAGTAAGTTAGAGCAGCAAGGCGGAAGGGCGATAGAAATAAGGCTTAGTGAGGGTGGTAGCCACGGCTCCGGCCTTACTCCAATGCTTAAAGATGCGCTTCCCTGGTTTGAATCGTTCAATTAAAGACTAAAGCTTCAATAATAGAAAGGCCCTTATTTCTAGATGAAATAGGGCCTTTCTATTTTAAAATAATTTTATTTAGGGAATGTTTAATAGACCCGTTAGTCTGATGTCTCGAGACGATGAGCCTACCAGAATATCAAAATCTCCCGACTCCACGAGCCACTTGCTTTGCGAAACGTCATAGAAGGACAAGTCTGAGTTGTTTATCTGGTACGTGACCTTCGTTTTTTCGCCTGGCTTCAAAGTTACCTTAGAAAACTTTTTCAGTTCCTTATCTGGGCGCTCTACTTTAGACACTTTATCTCGCACATACAATTGCACTGTTTCAGTACCCAAGCTTTTACCAGTATTGGTAATATCAAAGGTAACTTGAGCAGAGCCGTCGGCTAATTTTTTTACGAGAATATCTGAGTATTTAAATGTGGTGTAAGACAAGCCATGACCAAATGGGAATAAAGGGGTAACGTTATTTTTGTCATAATACCTATAGCCAACAAATACTCCCTCTTTATATCT
>DASVUU010000014.1:0-9073 GCA_036386935.1 Cytophagaceae bacterium
CTCGCAAAATGGGACTTCTTAAGACTAACTGTTTCTAATAATTCAATTACTCGTTTTTTTCGTTTATAATCACTATCCAACACATTATTGACTCTCATAGGTTCAATGATCGATTCACCGATTGTCATACGAGGGTTCAACGAGGAGTACGGATCTTGGAAAATAATCTGGAGGTCTTTCCTTATTTTTCTAAGATCATTAGTTTTTATGTCATTAATTTTAACCCCTTCAAATATTATATCGCCTTCTGTAGGCTCAATCAAGCGAAGTATGGTACGCCCCAAAGTAGTCTTACCACACCCAGATTCTCCAACCAACCCCACCGTTTCCCCGGGATAAATGTCGAAACTGACATCATCGACCGCCTTCACATACCCTTTTACTCCCCCAAACATCCCTTTGGAAATTGGGAAGTATGTTTTTAGATTTTTAACTTGAAGGTGAGGCGTTTGTTTGGACAAAAAATCCTGGCGATCTTTTATTTCATCGTCAGAAGTAAAATTAAATAGTATTGCTTCTCCAACTGAAGAGAACTTGTGAGAGGTCTTTTCTACAATATTTCCTTCACTATCTATGTTCATAAAGTCCGCTACTGTAGGCAATATCTTAAGCTTCACATCCAACCGAGGTCTGCATGCCAGAAGGCCCTTAGTATAGGGGTGTTTGGGGTCAGAGAATATTTCCCAAACGGTACCTTGCTCAACAATCTTTCCTTGGTACATCACGATCACCCGGTCAGCAATCTCTGCTATCACTCCTAAATCATGGGTTATAAAAAGTAGAGACATGTTTATTTCGTCTCTGAGATTTCTCATCAAATCCAAAATTTTGGACTGGACCGTTACATCAAGTGCCGTGGTCGGCTCGTCTGCAATGATAAGATAAGGATTGCAGCTCATTGCCATCGCAATCATCACCCTTTGCTTTTGTCCGCCAGAAATTTGGTGTGGATAGGAAGTGAAAATATCCTCGGGTCGAGGTAAATCTACTTTTTTGAAAAGAGCCAATGTGAGTTCGCGAGCTTCTGCTTTCTTTACTTTTTGATGCAGAAGGATTGCCTCCATGACTTGATTGCCGCAGGTATAGACAGGGTTCAGACTTGTCATTGGCTCCTGAAAGATCATGGCTATTTCATTGCCCCTCTCATATAGCATTTCTTGTTCGCTCGCCTTGACTAAGTCTATTTTCCCTTTTGTGGGAGAGTTAAAAACTATATTCCCACCTACAATTTGACCTGGCGGGTTAGGGATCAGTTTCATAATGGACAGTGCTGTCACGGATTTTCCCGAGCCAGATTCTCCCACAATTCCTACGGTTTCCCCTTTCTTTATGATAAAACTGACGTTGTCAACTGCCTTTACGATTTTATCATCACTCTTAAAGTAAGTTTGCAGATTGTCAACTTTTAGCAGAAAGTCGTCTTCAGGGTCTAGGTCGTTTTCTGCCATCAGGTATTATATAATATATATGCTTTCTTTATCAATGACCGGTTGGCAATGATATTTTAAAAATATTTGGGCAGTAAGCACCACATCTCGCTCACAATATCTGGCTATCTTTTCCAGATCGTTGTGTTTATAATAAGTGTCTCTAACCATACTTCCATCTAGCTCATCTTTGCTAGTGGGGACGTCAAATAGTGCTGCTAAGAGATCTAGAGAAGTAAAATTCTTTTTATCTCCAAATTTCCACATTTCCAAGGTGTCATAGTGCATCACTTCCCAGGGCTTTTTTCCTCGTAGTTGTAGTATTTTCGGAAGTTCTATACAGTTTACCAGCAGTCTTCGACACAAGAAGGGAAAGTCGAACTCCTTCCCATTGTGAGCGCAAAGCAGATGATTTTTATTTTCTAACCTATCCGTCATTTCTTTAAATTCCCGCAAGACTATTTGTTCATCCCTATTGGTAAACGACTTTACTTTAAAACACAGTTTTTCATCCTGTTTATAAAAAAAGCCTAGCGCGATTGTAACTACTTTTCCAAACTCAGCATAGATGCCCGCTTTATCATCAAAAATGTTTTTGGCCGAAGCGCCTTTATCAATAAAGTTTGCTTTTTTATCCCAAAGTGGCTGCAGTCTAGAGCTAAGCTTGTCATACGACTCAGCGCATGGCACAGTTTCAATATCTATAAATAATATGTTCTTCAGCTTTTTAAAAAAGTCCATAGGGCCAATCGGTGTTTGGTTTGAAAAGATGTATTATTATAAATGCTAGATGGGCGTGTCCCTGCTTCGCGGAACCGGGCTCTGCGTTGCAACTCCACGTCACCAAAAAAATTGGTGACTGCGGGGTTTCCACTGCGATCCCTCACGCGTATTTGTTAGTTCTTTGCTATTAATTTAAGAAGTCAAAAGTGAAGTCATAAAAAATGGTTTTTAGTCCGACTTAAGTTATTGATAGGGTAAAATAAAATGGGCAAAAAAAAAGCACCTAAAAGGTGCTTTTTTTTATCTTATAATGGACTAAACTACGTCTGCCACCTCAAATGGCTCGATAGATACAAACGATCTTTCTTTTTTTCCTATTTTGAAAGTTACAACTCCATCAGTTAGTGCAAACAATGTGTGGTCTTTACCAATGCCAACATTTTTACCAGGATGATGAACTGTTCCTCTTTGACGGATAATGATGTTGCCAGCGATAGCCGCTTGTCCGCCATATATTTTTACACCTAGCCTCTTGCTGTGTGATTCTCTACCGTTTCGGGAACTACCCGCACCTTTCTTATGTGCCATTGTCTTTTATTATTTAGAAATGCTATCTATTAATACTTTCGTTAATTGTCTTCTATGACCGATGGTTTTTCTGAAACCTTTTCTTCTTTTCTTTTTAAAGCTTATCACTTTATCACCTTTTACCTGAGCTAAGATAGTTCCAGCAATTTTAGCACCCTTTAAAAGTGGAGCACCAATGTCAATTTGACCTTCGTTTCCAATCATCAAAACATTGCCAAATTCTATCTTGTCACCTTCATTACCAGCAAGTTTGTCTGTGTAAATAAACTTGTTCTTTTCTATTTTGTATTGCTTTCCAGCGATATCTACAATTGCGTACATTATAAATCTATTTTTATAAAAGGATTGCAAATGTAGCAAACTTAGATCAGATTTCCAATAGCCGGCATTAAATTTAATATTGGACTAACCTGAAAGTAGGGTAGCGAGTAAAACTTATCCACAGTGTGGATAAAAAAACATCGTTTATTCATCAACAATAGTTCTTAAACTTTCATTATAAAAACGTCTAAGGAAGCAAAATTTGGCTTTAAAAGTTGTAAATTGACTAAGGAAAATTGGCCGTTTCATTCGTAGAATAAATACCGTTGTGAGGCAGAATGTGGAAAAGTTCTCCTTTGAGAATATTGCTTATTGTAACATATTTGTAAAGCTTAATTGGAAGGTCTAACTAATTAAGATCCATTTGAACGCTCTGATTTTCAAATCAATCGGGTAGAAACAGCCAAGGACGCCATACTCAATTTGTTAATAACATTTTTCAAAATTCCAGCTAGGATAGAACGAAACTTTTGGTTTTATTCTTTATATTTAAACTGACAGATTATGATTGAAGAAGAACCATTATTGAAGGAAAATAAAAATCGGTTTGTATTGTTCCCGATTGAGCATAATGATATCTGGCAAATGTATAAGCAGGAAGAGGCTAGCTTTTGGACAGCGGAGGAGATAGATTTGAGCCAGGACCTTACAGACTGGGAAAAGCTTAATGACGGAGAACGTCATTTTATTTCTCATGTACTGGCATTTTTCGCAGCGAGTGATGGGATTGTTAACGAGAATCTAGCTCAGAACTTTTTAGAAGAGGTGCAATATGCTGAAGCCAAGTGTTTTTACGGCTTTCAGATTATGATGGAAAATATACATTCAGAAACCTACTCCTTATTAATTGATACTTATATAAAGGATCCCAAAGAAAAACATAAATTATTCAATGCTCTTGAAACCGTTCCATGTGTGGGGAAAAAGGGTGAATGGGCGCTTCGATGGATCAGCAATGGTACCTTTACAGAGAGATTAATAGCTTTTGCTGCCATAGAAGGTATATTTTTCTCTGGAAGTTTTTGCTCCATTTTTTGGCTGAAGAAAAGAGGATTGATGCCAGGATTAAGCTTTTCAAATGAGCTGATCTCTAGAGATGAAGGCCTTCACTGCGACTTCGCATGTCTTTTATATACAAAGTATATTGTAAATAAACTGCCAGAGGAGAAGGTAATAGAATTGATTCGTGACGCAGTAGAAATAGAAAAAGAATTCATCATTGATGCACTTCCAGTAGCCCTTATTGGAATGAATTCAAAATTGATGTCTCAATACATAGAGTTTGTCGCAGACAGGTTACTTGTTGCTCTAGGTTGCAGAAAAATATACAACGCGACGAACCCTTTTGATTTTATGGAAATGATCTCTTTACAAGGGAAAACAAACTTCTTTGAGAAACGAGTGGCCGAATATCAAAAAGCGGGTGTTATGAATGAGAATGATGGCAATCATAAGTTTTCCTTAGACGAAGATTTTTAATCTAGTCAAGGTTAGTGTAGATCAGGCCGCCGTATTATGGCTGCTTCATAAATAGGAAATTAAATAGATATAATAGATACTTTTATTCATATATGTTAGTAATTAAAAGAGACGGCAGACGGGAGTCTGTAAAGTTCGATAAGATCACCGCACGGATTGAGAAGCTGTGCTACGGTCTTGATATGAATTTCATCAATCCAATTGATATTGCAAAAAAGGTGATTGATGGTTTATATGATGGAGTTACAACGGTCGAATTAGACAACCTTGCTGCAGAAATATCTGCATCGATGACAACGCGTCACCCAGAATATGCAATTCTTGCTGCGCGTATAGCTATATCAAATCTTCATAAGGTAACAAGTAAGTCCTTTTCCAATACTATGAAAAGGCTCTATACTTATGAAGATCCTAAAACAGGAGAAAACGCCTCTCTTATTTCTAAGGAAGTTTATGAATCAGTTCGGAAGCACGCTGCCTTACTTGATTCTTCAATCATATATGATAGAGATTTTTATTATGACTATTTCGGTTTCAAGACGCTCGAAAGATCATACCTACTAAAGCTTGATGGTAAAGTTGTAGAAAGGCCACAACACATGTTGATGCGTGTATCTATTGGTATACACAGCAACGACATCGACGCTGCATTAGAGACTTACCATTTGTTGTCTGAGAAATGGTTTACACATGCTACTCCAACTCTTTTCAACGCCGGTACACCAAAGGCTCAACTTTCTTCTTGTTTTCTATTAACAACAAAAGACGACAGCATTGACGGAATCTATGATACATTGAAGCAATGCGCTAAGATCTCTCAATCCGCAGGCGGAATAGGATTGAGCATTCACAACATCCGCGCTACTGGTTCTTACATCAAAGGAACCAATGGTACATCCAATGGTATCATTCCAATGTTGCGTGTATTCAATGATACAGCCCGCTATGTAGATCAAGGTGGCGGAAAGAGAAAAGGAGCCTTCGCTATATACTTAGAGCCATGGCATGCGGATGTGTTTGAATTTCTAGATTTGAGAAAGAATCATGGAAAAGAGGAAATGCGAGCCAGAGATTTATTTTTCGCGCTATGGATTCCTGACTTATTCATGAAACGTGTCGAAGACAATGGTGATTGGTCATTATTCTGTCCTCATGAGGCGCCAGGTCTTGCAGACACTCATAGTAAAGAGTTTGAAGCATTGTATGAGAAATATGAGCGTGAAGGGAAACAAAGGAAGACTGTAAAAGCACAAGATTTATGGTTTGCCATCCTGGAAGCACAGACGGAAACAGGTAATCCATATATTCTTTACAAAGATCATTGCAACCGTAAGTCGAATCAAAAGAACCTTGGTACCATAAAGTCAAGTAATCTTTGTACTGAGATCGTAGAATATACAGCGCCAGACGAAGTAGCAGTATGTAATCTTGCGTCTCTGGCTTTGCCTAAATTTGTCATCAATGGCAAATTCGATCACCAAAAGTTATATGATGTAACTTATGTAGTTACAAAAAACTTGAATAGAATTATCGATATCAACTACTATCCTGTAGAAGAAGCTAGAAATTCTAATATGCGTCACCGTCCAATTGGTTTAGGTGTACAGGGATTGGCAGATGCATTTATATTGCTAAGAATGCCTTTTGAATCAGAAGAAGCTCAAGGTTTGAATAAAGATATTTTCGAGACCATATATTATGCAGCAATGACTGCGTCGAAGGACCTAGCTCAAAAACTGGGGACTTACGAAACATACAAGGGATCTCCAGTATCGAAGGGAATATTTCAATTCGACATGTGGGGAGTTACGCCAAACTCCGGAAGATGGGATTGGGATGCATTGAAAAAAGAAGTGAAACAGCACGGCGTGAGAAACTCTTTGTTGGTAGCTCCGATGCCAACTGCCTCTACTTCTCAAATTCTTGGAAACAACGAGTGCTTCGAGCCATACACTTCTAATATCTATACGCGTCGTGTATTGTCTGGAGAGTTTGTAGTGGTGAACAAACATTTATTGAAGGATCTGATAAAACTGAATCTTTGGAATGACAAAATGAAGAATAAGCTTATTGAGGCTAACGGCTCAGTACAGCATATCCCTGAGATACCTGCACATATCAAAGACTTATACAAAACAGTGTGGGAGATAAAACAAAAGACATTAATGGATATGGCTGCTGATAGAGGGGCCTATATCTGCCAGAGTCAAAGTTTTAATGTACACATCCAAGATCCAAACTTTGGAAAATTGACCTCAATGCACTTCTATGCTTGGAAGAAGGGCTTGAAAACCGGAATGTATTATCTGCGAACTAAAGCTGCTGCTGATGCAATAAAATTCACAGTGGAGAAGCAAGCGGAGGTTCCGTTGGAGCCAATCCTTAGTTCTGAAACTGTGGTAGTAACACAACAAGCCTTGGCAAAGAAAGCTGCAGACATGACATGTTCATTGGATGATCCAGAAAGCTGCGAAGCTTGTGGAAGCTAATCTATGTTTGATATAATATATAAAACCACTGGGGTAACCTGGTGGTTTTTTTGTTTAAAGTAATTGAGGAATGTTTACTAAAGAAGAAGCATCAAGAATTCGGCAAGAGTTTTGGACAGTTTTTGGCCAATATATGTCGCCAGTCCCGTTTGCAGAAGAAGGCAAGAAAAGCTGGGTAAATTACAAGACAGGAGTGAAGAACATCTATTTCAGAATGGATGCGGATCATACAAAGGGATATATTGGGATAGAGATAACCCACGGAGATTTGGAAATGCAGCAATTGGTTTTTGAACAACTTTTAGAATTAGAAAATCAGCTCAAAAGTTTCACCGGAGAAGCTTGGTCCAAGAAATTACACCTAACGGATGAGTCGGGCAAAGTAATAAGTCGTCTTTATAAAGAATTGAAACCCGCCAATGTGTTTTTAAGAGAGATGTGGCCAGATTTGATTTCATTTTTTAAAATTCGGATTGTAGCGTTGGATCAATTTTGGAGTGAGTTTAGATATGGGTTTGAGGAGTGATGATTTAACCCTTCTATTCATTTTTAATACAGTCTTGAAATAAAATTATCTTTGGTTGGCATCAAGCTTTTATACGTATGTAGACATTTCTTATTATATCTATGCTTTTCCTTTTTGTTGAAATTCTGTTTTCAAGAATGAAGATATCCCGTTGCAGCCCGAACAGCAATCTTCCCCCAAGCGGCTTAGGTTATCTCGTGCGTGCTTTATTCACGGGCCTTTGAATCTCAAGACCTATTGACGGCTAGAAAAAGGCGATGATCATTTTCAGAGATGAATTTTCTGTTGAACTTTTCAAAAGTTGCCATATGCCCCTTTTACCCTAGCATTAGAGAGGATTGGTAGGATGGTTTGGCTATTTCAGTAGTGCCCTGCCGAAAAATACAATATGAGGATTATTGGAAGTGTGCCCAATCGCTTATCAAGGTGAGTGTTGCTCGTGTAGTTTTTTAGGGGGTTTGCTTATTAGTGATGCCCTTTGTATCTCATTTAATTTCCTCAGGATGTTTTTGAGAATACTGCCATACATAGTGCGCAAGATTGTCAATTCTGTTCGGGTCTTTATCGTAATTTTTCCAGAGCTCAGTATCTTGTGCAAGGATTATTTCTACAAGACTTTGAGTAACCTCATAGTTCTTTCCTGTATTAAGATTGATTATGAAGTCACCAACTTCGGTTCGGCCACCGCCATAGCCGCCAGGGCTCATCATGCCAGTAGCTGGATTCATGATTGGCGCATAATAACCGCCTGTATATTTGAAATCTAAATAGAAACAATATCGTCCGAAGGATTCGATTCTACTGAAGATATGTGGTCTTCTCCAAATCCCAAAAGTCCTTTTTTTATATACATCTCGCCCATCCGAGAATCCCCAAATTTCTTTATTTTTTAATTGTTGTTTCTCCTTAGTCTCCAATCGATACTGTATAAATGTTGCGCGGACCCCTGTTCCGGTAGTGTCAGGGATTGCTTGCAATTGAATTCTTATGGAGGGTTTGTTCTGTTTAAATTCATCAAAACTAGTGTAGATGCCTGGGACCAGATTGGAATCTGAAAGTATTGGTACAATGATTTGGGATTTGCAATAAAGACTTACTGAGGTTAAGACGATAAAAATTATAAAGGTAATAGTGCGCATTTTGAATCGAAAATTTTGAACCAACTTGGTTTTCATTTGATGCAAAGATAATTCATTATTGAAAGCGTCAACTTCGAATGCATATTTCAATTACAAATTCCACCCCTTTCCCCTTTTTGAAATTTGTATATATTTGCTGAATGGAACAGAAAGTGAGTGCCCCTGTGGACAATAGTGTTTTTAAAAATGTAATTGCACACGCTAAGGAATATGGTTTTGTATTTCCTTCAAGCGAGATATATGATGGATTGCAGGCTGTATATGATTATGGTCAGAATGGTGTAGAGTTAAAAAATAATATAAAGAATCTGTGGTGGAAATCGATGACACAGCTTCACGACAATATAGTAGGGATTGATGCATCCATTTTTATGCATCCTC
>DASVUU010000015.1:0-10275 GCA_036386935.1 Cytophagaceae bacterium
TATTAAGAAGGATACGAAAATAAAATTAATTGAGGCGGGAACCAACTTTTCGAAGATTCAAATAGTAACCTCTACAAATAACGGCAAGGAATATTATGCCCCCGCAGGACAAGTCCCTTCGGTATTAAATGAAATTCGCACGCTAACGTCAGACCTTACCGAAATCTACGAAGACAAACCTGATCTCAATAAGCCTACCGACACGGTAGCTCGAGAAGATGTTTTCAACAAAAAAGATTTGAGAAGCGTCAAAGACTCCTCCGAAGTTCTTTGGTATTTTATCAATATAGACGAGAGAAAAGGCTGGATCAAAGATGCTGAACTAACTAAGATATCTGCCTACAATTGGAAAGCTTTTGGATTCGAGGTGCTCAAAGACCAGGCGGACGAATTTTTATATGACCCCAAATCACCCACTCCTTTCTTAAATAAGCTTTGCTCGTACCTTGAAGGTGAGGACGGTGAGCTCGATAAATATGTAACGACTGCTGAACTTCAAGCTGCGTTTAGAAACCAAGTGAAGACAATGATGGGAATGGCCTTCTCCTTTTCATTGTCATCGTGACGAAGGAATAATAGCCTTTTCTTGCCGGAATAATAGTTTGATAATGGATGGATAGGGTGCATTCCAGAAATTTAGATCCCTCGTTCCTCGGGATGACAATATTCATGGAAATGACAATAATGGTGGGGATGACAAAAAAAATTTTTATGATGTAAATCCTCTTCTCCACCCCTATTATCCAACTTTTAAAGGACACTGGCTTCAATTCTTTACAAAGACCCCTTATCGTTGGTAAGGCAATTGAAGTGCATGCGCAAAATCATATTATTAACCGTTCATTACATACTTCTTACAGAAGTACGCTCAACATCGCAGATCTCAGTAGAAAAATTTAATATCTTACCAGTTCTAAAAGATACAGAAAATAAATACTTATAACCTTAACCTGTAAATGCATTAAAAAAAATCAATATACTGGTTTTAAAAATAATTTATTGCCACTGTGTCACTTCAGTAACCGATAAAAATACTCTTTGCCCTTTCGTATTACCAAGAAAAATAATTCAAAAATAATTTTGAAGTTCAAATTTTGTCCTCTATCATTGTGATAACTAAATAAATAAATATTAACTAACTTTTATCATTATGTCATTTAAAACCAAATTGAAAGTAGGCAGCAAAGAAGTAAACGTTCTAGAAGTTGCTTACGACCTTACCCAAGAAGTAGATCCAACTGGTCGTCCTGCCGCAGTCACAAGAGGCGGACGTATCAAACTTAAAGTAGAATCTACTGGCGATTCATTCTTTTTCGAGTGGATGTGCGACAATTTTGAACGTAAGGACGGTACTGTTACGTTTTTGAAACGTGATACAGATGCTAAAATGAAAGAGTTGGAATTCACAGAAGGCTACCTTGTGAAATACGAGGAGCGTTTTGAGGGTACCGGCACGGTTCCTATGGTTGAGTCATTCACGATCTCCGCAAAGACTATCAAATGTGGAAGTGGTGAGCATACCAACGAGTGGGTTTAATCTCTTAAACGTGCTTTAATCAATGAAAATGGAGCATATTATGCTCCATTTTTTCCTTTCATTCATTGATACCTAAAATCCTACAACATGTCGTTTTTAACTAAACTATTTATAGAAGACCAAGAAGTAACTGTGCTTCATTGCGAATATTCATTTACGCAAAGTACAGACATGAATGGCAAGCCTGCTGCAAGGCCAAAAGGGGGCAGAATATTTGTAACCGTTGAATCGACCAGCAATACCGACTTTTTTGACTGGATGATTTCTAACAGCCAAACCAAAAGTGGCAGGATTATCTTTTACAGGCGAGACAATATTTCAAGGATGAAAGAACTCACTTTTAAAGACGCATACTGTGTATTCTTTAAAGAGAAATTTTCTTCTACTGGTGACCATCCTATGGACATCGAAATAGAGCTTTCTGCACAGGAAATCACAATGGGGAACTCCACCTTCGAGAATCCTTGGCCTTTGGGCTAATATTAGGTTCTGTTTTACCTGTTATTTTTTAGATAATATCGTTGATACAATCATTTTGCAATGATGAGCAATGAATTTATTAAATTTAGGTACAAGTTCTTTATTGAATTGAACAATTAACACATTGCCATGTCCTCACTCCATACCAATACCGTTATTTATATAAACTCTCAAAAGGTAACAAGTTTCAACCACTTGCAAATAGAGCAGAGCATCTCCGGTCACCATACCTTCGAATTGGTGCTGAGTCAGCAATGGTTTAGCAAGAATGGTGACGGTTTTTTTGGGCAGATAAAAGACTTGTTTGGAGCCAGCATCGTCATTGAAATTACCCCGGAGCAATCGGGCAAGAACGCCAGGTTTACTTTTGAAGGGATTGTCACCAACGTATCTACCGGCATGCTCGGCAATGGCAATAGCGGCTTTTGCACCATCAAAGGCTTCAGCCCTACTATCTTGCTTGACGATGACCTTCACATACATACTTACGAAGACAAAGATCAGGGATATATTCTCAAAGACAGACTTGCAAAATATCCTCAAAACCTACTGCAATATGTGATTGATCCTATTGTGACCTCCTCCTTTGCCTACGTAGTCCAATACAAAGAAAATAACTGGCAGTTCATAAGAAGGCTAGCCTCTACAAATGGCGAATGGTGCTTTTACAACGGTTCTAAACTCATTTTTGGCAAGCACTCCCCTGAAGAAATAAAACTTTCTCATAACAGAGACCTTTTTAGTTTCGAAGTCGATATGGGCCTACGGCCAAGCAATCAAATGATGCACTGCTATGACTATGAAGCCCACAAACCAATAGAAACAGACACAAAATCACAACGTCTCGGCACGCTTAATCAGATCTCAGACCACCTTGTTAAAGCAAGTGACTCTTTGTATTTGCAACAAGGATTGGTGAAAGTCAATCACCATATGAATAACTCAGCGCAAGAGCATTTAAAACAGCTTGCCTTGATGCAGCGCAAGAGCCGTGTAGCACAAATGGTCTACGCTAGGGGAGAAAGCACCAACGTATCACTGAAAATTGGAACGGTGGTAAACATTGTGGAAGACTTTCAAACAACCGCCGATCATGGCAAATACTTTATAACAGGCCTTAGCCACGTTTGCACGGGCGACGGCAATTACAGCAATTACTTCACCTCTATTCCATCAGACGCTGCAGCGCCTGCCTATTACCCAGACTTGCATTCAGTTTGTGAATCGCAGTCCGCCTTAGTCGTCGAGAATTTTGATGACAAGGGGCTTGGACGGGTAAAGGTTCGGTTTCATTGGCAGAGTCATGGCATGTCTCCATGGATAAGAGTGATTTCAGCCTCTGGGGGAAACGAAAAAGGATTTTATTTTGTCCCTGAAAAAGGAGAAGAAGTACTGGTAGACTTTGAGGGAGGAAATCCTGAGCTGCCTTACGTGGTTGGAACTGCCTACAACGGGAAGGCCAAAACCAGCTTTGGAAATAAGGAAAATGACCTGAAGGTTATCCAGACGCGGAGCGGCCACATGATTAAATTTGATGACAAGGACGGCAGTGAAAAAATCACCATCAGTGATAAGAGTGGAGCTTTGATACAGTTTGATACTAAAAAGAAATCATTGCTCATCACCGCTCCTGAAACAATAGAATTTTCTGCGAAGAACATTAAGATGAGTGCTGAGGAAAATATTACTATTGCTTCAAAGAAAAAGACACAAGTAGCCTCAGAAAAAGATGTAGAAATAGTAGCAGAAGGAATGCTTGCCTTGCAATCTCAAAAAGACACCACAGTAAAAAGCAAGAGCGGAGGAATTACCGTAGAAGCAATGAAAGACGCCTTGTTAAAGGGACAAAATGTAACGGCAGAAGGTAAAGTGAAAGCAGACATCAAAGGAGCCCAAACTACCCTAGCTGGAAAAATGACGAAGGTGCAGGGAGCAAGTGGCAAAATAGAGGTAATGTAAGATTATGGCTGGGAAACCGATAGCAACCGTTACGAGCATGCATGTGTGCCCCATGTGCACGGGGCCAGTTCCCCATGTTGGAGGACCGATCATTGGGCCTGGAGCTTCCAATGTGCTCATCAATGGAAAGCCTGCTGCCTTAATGGGTGACATGTGCACCTGTGTTGGGCCTCCAGATATGCTTATTATGGGCAATCCTCTTGTGAAGATCAATGGAATGGCTGTAGCCTGCGTAGGCGATATGACCGCACATGGCGGTGTAATTACTGTAGGCGAAGCGAACGTTACGATCAGCAGTGCGGTACCGGTCCCTCCGGTCATGCTTCCGATTAGAGAAATTCCATTTCCCAAAATTACTTTTGCTAACCATGTGGCAGCAAAAATGTCCGGGAATGGAGAAAGCTTGAAAGAAGCCGAAAAAAACATTGAGCACCTCAAAGAGGAAGCAAAAAAACATGGCTACCTCTCTGAATTTTCATTTAGTGCTTAGATGGATTTGACTGTTAAGCCGACTCAAGATAGTAGAAGCGTGAAGATCCATTTTCATAGGACGCAAACTGTATTCAATCCTTTTTATAGCATATTCAATACCCTGTAGCGACAAGCTTGGAATTTTGATAGAGTTGGACGCTTGCCAAAAAGCAAGAATGTGAGGACAAAACGAAAGGCAAAAGCAAATATCTTAGAAACTTTAGCTACGTCGGCAGGAAGAATTACAAAGAGCAAGGTGCAAGCGTAAAATAGAAGTAGTATAAAATACCATGGCAGGAAAACCGATAGCAACCGTTACTAGCATGCATGTGTGCCCCATGTGCACAGGACCAGTTCCCCATGTTGGCGGACCTATCATGGGGCCTGGAGCCACCAATGTGCTCATCAATGGAAAGCCTGCTGCCTTAATGGGTGACATGTGCACCTGTGTTGGGCCTCCAGACATGCTTATTATGGGCAATGCAGTAGTAAAGATCAATGGAAGGGCAGTTGCCTGCGTGGGAGATATGACCGCTCATGGAGGAATTATCACTGTAGGAGAAGCAAATGTAACCATTAGCAGTGCGGTGCCTATTCCTCCGGTGATGCTACCAATAAGGGAGATCCCATTTCCTAAAATCACTTTTGCTGATAAAATTAGAGCGAAGCTTTCTGGCAATAGTGGTACTCTAAAAGAAGCTGAAAAGAAAATTGAAGAGCTAAAAGAAGATGCTAAAAAGCACGGATACATTGACGATTTTATATTTAGTATTTAGGACCTTCGCCTATGAAATTTGAATATCCCATAAAGATCGCAGGGGAATCTCAAGAAGAAATTGAAACCCAAGTAAGCTATCTCCTCGGGTCACGGAACTCACTAGGTTTCTATCCTATTGGGAGGCTTAATAATTGGCATGGAGGCATTCATATAGAGGGAGAAGAGGCTTTATTCGCTATAGCAGATGGAAGGGTTATAGCATATAGATTTCTTCGTAAAAACCTTGTAGAAACAATTGAGGGCATTGATTATCCTTATTCTAACGGGTTTGTTTTAATTCAACATGATTATAAAAGCCCCAAGGGTTTAGAATTTACATTCTATAGCTTGTATCATCATCTGTCGTGCTATGATGAAACTAAATCAAAATTAAAACCTGCATTTATCGAAGGGGCTTACAAAGTCGCTGGAACAATTGTAAAATCCGGGCAAACAGGCGAGCATTTTTATGGATCGGCTACGGGTACAAATAACCTCGGGTTCATCCCTAACGATACTGAACTTAAGATTATACCAACGCCAGGAGCCAATGGAAACTATAGAAAATTCACCTGCGGCTCTATATCTACCATCTCAGGCAATACTTACATTCATAAAGGAAAGATCAAACCCATTATAGCCTCAAGTGAGCTTGATCAGGTCAAAAACTGCGTCAAGCCAATCAAAGCTGGAGAGTTAATTGGTTACCCAGGTATGTTTAGTTTTGAAAAAGACAAGACTTATCGAGCCTCGCATATAGAAATATTTGCGTCCGAAAAAGTGGCAGATTTCTTAAAAGGGAAAGAAGAAGACATTCAAGAAAATCAAAATTACTTTAAAGTAACAAAAGGTAAAGCGCTTAAAGAACATTATCCTTCCAAAATTACAAAGGGATGGAACATTAAGTTATTAGAATCATCTGACAATTATTCCAGAGTCCAGCTTCATGAAGTAGAAAGTATCGTACCTTATTCACAATTAAAGGATGAGGGAAAGAAGAATGCCGTTAACAAAAACATTTATTCACCAAAAGAAGGGAATTCTTTTGGTACCGTCAACGGAGCCTTCGATGGTATACTCAGTGATGATCCTGAATTGGTCTTTGTAGCAAATGTGGACGAAAATGTTAATGGCGTAGTTACAAAGAAACTAAAGTTGTCGTATCATCCTCTAGATCATACTAAATACTGGGTCGCCAACAGTAAAATTTCAGGCAATGGGGATATTAGAAAAATTTCGTCGGATATAAACGAGCTCTATCTCGAGAAACCTGTAGCTGGAGAAAGTGGAGGTATTATAAATACAGATGTTTTTATTCGGAAAATTAACGCCAGAAAATACAAGGACTCCGAGAATAAAGTTTGGTATCATATAAAATGTTCCTACTTAAAGGATGGGACAAGGGAGATTAGAAAGGGATGGTTGAAAGAAAATGATATTCAGCTAGTCTCTGCCTACGATTGGAAACAATTTGGTTTTGAAATACGCGAAGACCTTGAAGATAAGTATGTATATGATTTAGAGGAGCTGCCGGCTTTTCTGAAGGAAATTATCGATGAGGTAGATACGGCAGAAAGCGAAGTTGATAATTATGATGTCGACAGGAAAGGAATTTTGACGGTTTCTGAATTGCGGAGTGCTTTAAGAAAAACGCATATTTCACGTAGGCTATCTCAACTGGTTTGCAAACATACTAATGAGTGGGCCTATGAGAGCAGCACCGTTAAAGCTGAAGTTGAATCCTTTCTAGACAAGGGAATTAAATTAGAAGACGATGATACAAGAAAAGAAGGCCTAAATAAGAAGAAAAAGAAAATCCTCGATTCTATCGACCTTAAAGTTCCCAAATTAAATATTTGGTCAGAAATTTCTAACGGTCCATTAGCGGGTACTACCCCTGCCAACAGCGATGGAACGAGTTCAACAAATAGTAATAATCTGCCTCCAAGAAAATTCCCAGAATCAAAAGTCGTATATCATTTTCATCCTATTGCTTTTGTGGAACAGATGAAGCGAATGGAGAAGTGTTTTTGTGATATGGATATTACCGAAGAAGTATTCTCACAAATTTTTGGAAATGGCCCTTGGTTTACTGCCAAAGTTGCTTCAGTGAATATGGCTGACTATCCACAGCTATACAAACTAACTACCGCAAAACTTGTAAAAGCTTTAAATAGTGCGATGAAGAAATACGACATAAATTCATGTTTGCAAAAGGCCCATTTTCTTGCTCAATGTGCTCATGAATCTTCCCATTTCCAATCGACCCTTGAGTATGCAGACGGAAATGATTACGATTCTCTATATAACAAAGATGGGCATGATAAATATCAAAAATATTTAGACTTTTTAGACAAATATGGGGGCGACTCAGGTACCTTGAAAGCCAAAAAAGATAAGATTGAAAAGGACTATGAGTCGTGCAGAAACCACTATGACCTATATGAAGCAAATAAGGCCAAGGAAGGGTTTGATTTAACGACGTACGAGGCAAAACACGGCAAATATGCACCATACCTTGTTGATAAGAATCTATATAATTCCTACAAAAATCTCAGCCCTAACTATTCGAATTATAAAAGAGCAATAGAATATAGACATACAGCAGCTGGAGATGGGCCAAGATATAAAGGCAAGGGATTACTTCAGTTGACATGGAAAGGCAATTACGAGGATTACAAGAGTTATACTGGAATTGATTATGTAGGCCACCCAGAAAAACTTGCTGATAATATCGATACGGCTGCGGATGTGTCTGGATGGTTTTGGAGGAAAAAAAGTTCGTGGGGCGATCTAAATCCTAAGGCGGAACGAGATGATTTGCTTGCGATTACGGTAGGTATAAATGGAGGAATTATTGGCCTCGAGGACAGATATAAGAAGACAAAAATGGCCGTCAAACATTTAGGGGTAGAGCAATGCGGTAAACATGGTGGCAATGCCCAAATCGGAAAATATAGTTTTGACACAAGTAAAATCAAAGAGTCAAAGTGGTATGAGAGTAATAAAGTCGCCGCCGAGTCTGATCTGGTTAAAATAAAAAAGAAACTTGATTAATTATGCTGAATTATAAGTGTTGCCTGTTTCTCGTCTTTTGTGCTTTTCGTTGCTATTCCCAAGAGGATAGTATTAAATTAGGCTCAATTACTTATAAGGATTCAATATATGGGGATTTAAATAAAGATAATTTGGGTGACTATGTCATTATAAAGGCAGACAAGGACCGGCATTTAAATATGCAAATTTACTTCCAAGTTAAGAAAGATTCATATAGGGAGATAAGAAATCTAACCTACATAGTAATGGGTGCAGAACTTCGCCCAGTTTATTCAATTGGAAAGGACGGGACAATAATGGAAGAATTTAATTATACCAAAGGGATCAGGGTAAAACATATTTATAAGTATTTTCCTAACCTAAATAATTGGTTTATTTATGGAGCATTTTGTTCTCCTTCTCCATATGAAATTTCTTCCTCAAATCTCGAAAAAAATATTGCGGCTCCTACATTAAGTTATTACTATAAAGATAATCCGGTTTTCAGAATTGGACAGAACTATTCTGATAGTACTATTACCTGGGCCACAAATCAAGAGTTTGAACAGATCAAGAAAAAATTTGATTTAAACTATAACCTTTATTCCAATGAAAATAAAGTCAAACGTTATAACAAAATAAAAGACGTCGGTGTCATAGAATTACTTGACTATTTAAATTTCTTGGGAATTAATAAAGAGACAGTGCAAAAGCTAAACGATATGGCTTATTTTTTTCTTGAGGCAAAATTTCCTAGCAATTCAATCTATTTACTTGAAAATATTTTATCTGTTTACCCGGAAAGAACTGTTGCCTATTTAAACCTTGCAGACGCCTATCTGTTAAGTGACGAAACCACTTTAGCCAAAGAAGCCTATCAAAAATATATCTCGCTCATGAAAAAATCTGGAAAAGGAGGTAATATCCCTAAAAGAGTTTTTGATAGGGTAAAATAATTTAAGGCCTCGATGCAAGGAAATTTATTTAAGTCGGTAAATAAAGTAATGTCCTAATCTTGCTATTAGCATTACTACACCAATATTATTTGGAAAATAGTAAGAATGATTTTTATGATGTCATATCTACCTCATTAAATTCCACCGTCATCATCAAACAAATTATTTAATGTACAAAACCCCCAATTGGCATTCAGATGGATTACCACTTGAGGTTTCACCGATAACCACAGAAGCAGAAATTAATCCGAAGAAATAACGAGAATATTTTGTTTGCATAACTGCGTTGATTGTATATTTGTCGAAACTTTTTGAACGGGTAGCCAAAAAAACCGTCGCCTATAGTTTATAATTTTTAGAAAACAATTCTTACTTACTACATATCAATTTTTATCTCATCCATTAAATTTACTTTTATGAAAAACTTACAAACTGCCTTTGCATTGTTCATCTTTTTATTTCTGGCAAAAATACCTTCTAACGCACAGTTTGGAATTGGCCTTGGTTATAACTATACAAAATACTTAGGAGACTTCGGCGAGGGCAATTCGGGCTTAAATATAAGAGCCTCTTACAATCTCTCAGAAAAGGGGACAATAAATGGAGGATTTGTCTACGGACTCCCTTTAAAATATAACACTACCATGACGGCATACTCCAGCAGTAGCATGACCTCGCCCTCTTACGTGGAAGTGGAAGGAGAACAACAACTTTCGTTCAAAACATTTTATTTAAACTATAGCCGTTTCTTTGTAAAGGATAATGAGGAACCGTTTAGCGTTTATGGCCTAGTTGGGGCAGCAGTTATTGTCGCGAATTTTGAATCAAAGGTGAAAGGCTCCTATGACAAAACCTTATACAACCTATCTGGCCAAGGGGAATCGGAAAGCTTCACAGGATTTATGATTCATGCGGGTATAGGTGCCCAATTTAATTTCGGCCCTATGTCCGTCTTCACGGAAGGGATACTTGGCATACCAGCTAACAAGGTTGGTAATGCAGATGTGGAAATCACTGTTCCTTTCAATGCCGGAATAAACCTTGGCACAAAATACACCTTCGGCTCTGGCAAGGCCTCT
>DASVUU010000016.1:0-6101 GCA_036386935.1 Cytophagaceae bacterium
TCCTCTACTTTCAAAGAAATTGCGAGCTTAGGATTTGTATAATCAGCTTTTTTTAATTTTTAAGCTTTTAAGGGAAATGCGAATGCAAAGAAAGTGCTAGTAAAAGAATATTTTTCATTAAAACCAATTTAACCGTTAGAAGTACCCTTTTAATTCTTCAAAGCTTGATATAAAAGGTTGCGGTTTAGAGAAAGTAAAAACCAATTGGCATTAGGGCTTACGTTTGTGTAAAATAGAATAATTAATTTTTCCTTCGGGTCGATCACATAATCTGTCGAATACATTCCACCCCATCGGAATGCACCTACGGTACCCAATTGAGAAGAAGCGCCTTTTTCAGTTACCAATTCAAAGCCTAAGCCAAACTTGTTTTCATTGTCCCAGATGTAGTTATCTCCTATCTGATTTCTTGTCATTATTTCAATCGTCTTTCTGCTTAGCAATTGGATGTTATTAAAACTTCCTTCATTCAGAAGCATCTGACAGAACTTTGCATAGTCTTCAATTGTGCCCACAAGTCCAGCTCCGCCGGAAAAATAAGTGGAAGCTCCTTTAATTGAAAAGTGCCTGTAAGCATCATTGCCAGACACCTTTAACACAGGGTCCTTACCATCGCTTTGATACAATTCTACCAACCGTTTATGCTTTTCCTTTGGCAAATAGAAATAAGTATCCGTCATGCCTAATGGTTGAAATATCTCCTCCTTAAAGAAAACATCTAGCGGCTTGCCTGATAATCTTTCGATAAGGAAGCCAAGCACATCTGTATTAAGCCCGTAGGTAAATTTCTCACCAGGTTCGTGGACCAAAGGTAGCTTGGCGATTTGAGGAATAACGTCTTTTAAAGTTATGGGATCCAAGCTGTTGAAGAATGGAATTTTCGCTTTCACTGCTATGGGCTGGTCGTACATAATACCAGACGTATGAGCCAACAAATGTTTAATAGTAATTTCCTTTTTTGCCTTATGAGATTTGAAAGTAGTATCCTTCGCATATACAGTATCTAAAACCTGCATTTCCTTAAACTCGGGGAGGTATTTTGAAACTGGGTCATTCAATTGGAAGTATCCCCGTTCATAAAGAATCATAGCTGCAACGCTTGTAATTGCTTTGGTTTGGGAAGCATTCCTATAAATTGTTTTTACGTCGGTCTTTTCCTTAGTTTCTATATTCTTCCAACCAAAACTTTTGTAGTGAAAAACCTTTCCATCGCGTGCAATGAAAGTAGTGGTATTAGGAACTTTGCCAAGTTTCACATTCAAATTTATGAAAGAGTCAAGTCTTTCTAGCCTTTTAGCATCCAAGCCTACGTCGCTCGCCTTGACATTGTATGTAAATTTTTGAGGCTGTGAATATCCTGCAAGCGCAAAGCAACAAAGAAGAATGAATAGTATATATCTCATTTAACAAAAATAAATTATTAAAATTTATCTCCCTAATTTCATATTTGCTTTCGGACCCAACGCAATTTCCAAAGTCCCGCCCTTCAACATATCTTGATGTGTAATGGAAAGGCGGTTTTGGGTGATACCGTTTAGTTTAATAGATTGGACATAACAATTGTCTGAAGTATAATTTTTTGTATTAATGCTGAATACTTTCCCATTGCCCATATCAATCTTTGCTGATTTCATTCTAGGGCTACCAATGTCATAAATACCATTGGCTGGATTCACAGGATAGATACCCATTAGACTAAAAATGTACCAAGCCGACATTTGGCCACAATCTTCGTTCCCACATAGACCTGATGGGGAATTATTGTATTGTGTCTTCATGATCTTATCAAGGTAAAATTGCGTCAACCAAGGCTTGCCTGCATAATTAAAAAGATAAGCAATATGGTGGCTAGGCTCGTTGCCGTGGGCATATTGCCCAATTAACCCACTGATATCGCTGCGCTCTCCTTCAAACTTTGATGATACCTTAAACAGCGTATCGAGCTTGGAGGAAAATTTCTCCTTACCTCCCATTAGCGAAATCAAGCCGTCTACATCCTGTGGAACGTACCACAAATATTGCCATGCAGTAGCCTCAGTGTAAAGTGTAGGCTCAAATTTGTAAGCATTAAATGGTTTTGAGTTATCCCATGAACCGTCAGACTTCTTGCCACGCATGAATCCTGTCTGCGCATCATATACATTTTTATAAGCCTGAGCCGACTTGGAGAAGAAGTTATAGTCATCCGTCTTGCCTAAGGCCTTCGCCATTTGAGCGACGCACCAGTCGTTGTAAGCATGCTCTAAAGTCTTAGAGACTGATTCAATTCGTATTTTATCTGAAGGGAAATAATCATATTGATGAAACACGTCAACCTCTGACTTGTAAGCAGGCTTGGTTGACGAAGAGTATATTGCTTTATAGGCCTTCTCTACATCAAAACCCTTTATGCCTTTGAAATAGGCGTCTACTATGACTGGTACAGCGTGATTACCGATCATGCAATAAGTCTCACTACCCCACAGCGGCCAAAATGGAAGAAACCCTCTGTCTTCGTGAAAATCTATAAAAGAATTAATAAAGTCCGCTGTTTTGTCAGGATTGGTAATAGTATAAAGTGGATTGGCAGCCCTAAAAGTGTCCCATAAAGAAAAGGTCGAATAATAACCAGTACCACTAGCCTTCTTCACACGATGGTTATAGGTATCAACATATTTACCATTTACATCGGAGATAACGTTAGGTGCTAGGCAAGAATGATACATTGCGGTATAAAAGGTCTGCTTTTGCGCTTCGGTTGTTTCTATCTTTATTTTACTAAGTTGTTTCTCCCAAAGATCTTGACATTGTTTTTTAACTTTATCAAAATCAAAATGCGGAACTTCTGCGAGGAGGTTCATCATTGCGCCTTCCTTGCTAACAGAAGACACGGCAACCTTAACTACAATAGACTCTCCCTCCTTGGTATTGAACCTAACAAATGCTTTCGTCTGCTTCTCATTCTTCACTCTTACTTTGTGAATCAAATCTCTTTCCCACCCAAGCATGCCATAGTCAATAAAAGCTTTTGAGAATTGTATTACGAAATAAAAATTTTGTCTAGAGGCCCAGCCAGTAGAATGCTTAACACCTTCAATAGTACTATCATTTAAGATATTGATTTCAACGTCATTAACGTCACCGAAATTCCAAAAGGCGTCTTTTGTAGTCTCTTGAATCGGATCGATAATTATATTAGCCTCTTTGCTGGCCGGAAAGGTATATCTGTGTACACCCACATGAGCCGTTGTTGTCAACTCCGCCTTGATTTTAAAGTCATCTAATAAAACTGAATAATAACCGGCGGCAGCATTCTCATTCTTATGCGAAAAAGGAGATCGATATCCTCCGTTAGGCTCGTCCCGTTTCCCAGCATACCATTCAACCTCACCAAGGGTAGGCATCAACAAAAGGTCATTGAGATCACGAACACCCGTCCCGCTAAGGTGCGTGTGCGTAAAACCTAAAATAGAACTGTCTGAATAATCGTATCCCGAGCATCTATCCCATCCATCATAATCAGTGTCGGGGCTTAGCTGCACCATTCCAAAGGGTACAGAGGGCCCCGGGTAAGTATGCCCATGGCCATCCGTCCCAATGAAAGGATTGACGTATTGGATCAATGCCTGTGCTTGACAAATAGCTGTCAACAACGAAGATATAACGGTCAATATTAGGATTAAATTGATGCGGCGCATAACTGAATTGAGTAGATTGGTAGAATTAAAAACTCTGAAAATGAATAGAATTACATCTTCAGAGCGATTTTTGGGAATCAAAGTCAGGATTTTGAAACGCGGAATTGCACTAAGCTTAAATGCTTAGTGAAAACTTGCCATTTCCCTCAAACCTCAGGTAGCTAACTTTGGTGCCTTTAACAAGCTTCGATTCTATGACTTGTCCTTTTTCATTCTTCACTACAGGCGTGGTTTTAAGATTCTTAAATATCAATTGGTTTGGCCCCTTTGCTTCAATACTATATTCTATGCCATTTCCAGCTTTCCTGATCTCTAATAGTCTCACTGTCGAAGAAACAAGGACTGGGATTTTTTCGCTATTCCAATTTCCAGAAATTATTACTTTACTAACATTTTCGGTCAACATGTTTTCAGGCAATTGTAAAGAATGTTGTAAGGGTACCCCATTCACGGTCAAGGAAGATGTTTTGTTTTCTGCATCAAAATTAAAGTCGATCAGTTTCCCTTGATAATCATACTTTTCAATCCTCTCCAAATATTTCGTATTACGCACAGCCAACCCGAAAGGGAGACGTCGTACGCCCAAATTACTAACTGCAGCAGTAAATGGACCAATGGAAAAGGTGATAGGCCGTACGTCATGAAAAGGATTCCCATCTTTTACGTCAACAATTTCTGGCATTGCATAAGGCATTACCAAATACTTTCCTGCCTTTACCGATTGTGGAATTAGATATTTAATTGCATTCATCACAGAATCTTCTGAATATATCTCGGTGTCCATACTTTTGAGTGTGGAGCAATAACTTGCAAAGAAATAGCCGTCAGGTTTTTTCCTTAGATTATTAAACAGCGCTGTTCTCGCTACTTCCAACTCCGTATCATAGGCTGGTAATAAGGGAGGAAGCGCCATGCTCCAAACATAGTCTGTCTGATCCATACCGTAAGGTACTGCAGAGACAAATTCTCCCTTGCTCGTTTGCAATTTGCCATAAGAGGGCAAGGCGTCCTTGCCAAACAACTGTTTAAGATTTTTTTCAATGTTCCTTGCCTTATTCCAATAAGCCTTCGACTTATCGCCATCGGTCATTGTTGACAACATGGCGTAGCAACTGTAGTTTAAAAGATTTATATACAAATCGTAAGCCCTAACAATCGAGTCATTTTTATAAATGGCTGGCCATTTTTGAGACGGCGCACCAATAGCATTATCCCAGCCCTCATCACGGCTATTTTGAAGAGGCGTTTCGCAATAAAAATACCGCCCAAATAGTCCCTGCTTTTGATCATAACAATATTTTTCTAACCAGGCCATAGAAGATTCTAACGTTTCTAAATTCTTACCTGAAACAATGTCCTTATTCCCTGTCTGAGTCCATTCTGTAAATGCAGACCAAATTGCATAAAAGGCACCATCTTCTTCCCATTTGGTAATCGGACCGCCAAGGAGCTGACCATAAAACTTATCACCGGGATATTCTTTTGAAGTATTTGGATTGGCCAACATTACAGGATTAGCTTTTTGAACAGGTCCAGCCCAACCAGAGTAAGCAAGGTGGTTTACATTCATTCCGTTATCTCGAAACCAAAGAAGATAATAAATATATTGCACCGCAGAGCGCATTAAACCTTTCTTATCTTGCACCGACAAAGCATATCTTTTATTAATATCTAAGAGCGTTTGAAGTTCAGCGTTGTTCCTGACAAAGATCTTTCCGGTCTGCAAATCAGCCGTTATTTTTGATTCATTCTCTACAAGCAAGTCTTTAAATGGCTTAGCCGCGATTTGCCTTGTCCAACCCTTAACATCTTCCTTAGACAATTCCCCTGCTATTGCCAATGTCTGATTGGCCTTTAGATTGGCTCGCGCATAGATACTTCTTGAATCATCAACCTCCAATTGATGTTGGAACTGACCAGCTCCTGCTCCTATCGCACCTACAAAAGTAAAATCCCTTCCTCTATTTGGCTGAATGATTGCGAAAGTAGTTTTGTCTGCTGTCAAGATTTTAGCTGAGTTTTCACTTTTAAAGTCTACTGTTCCGTCTTTCTCAAACCAAACTATTACTGATGGTTTGTCATAGTGGGATACGAGGTGCAACACTTGACCGCTTTTAAAATATATCTTGCTATGAAAGGCATCATAGTCACAATGGTCAAAATCGGCTAAGTTTAGGTTAGGGAAGGTTATTTTATGAAAAACATCCGTATGGTCATCACGATTAGAGAAGTTTCTATCTTTGTAACTTAAGGACTTACCAGCTTGCGGATTGATCCATAATTGAAGCAACTGTCGGTCTAAATTATACTCTATTCTCAGACCAGCTGGTGAATGAAGAAAAATGAAGGTCTCTGGCGTTTTGTTTCCCCATTGGGATGCCGTGCTTGTATAGGGATTATCCTCTTCTATAGACTTAAAGGTTT
>DASVUU010000017.1:0-3770 GCA_036386935.1 Cytophagaceae bacterium
GTGTGTGTACCTAAACTTAAAAAATAGTTGTGATGAATGCAAGATATGCACCGATAGAGTTTTGATATTTTTTCCCTTGCTACGCTTTGGTCGTGTATCCACCAACAATCACAAGAATCGATTGTGTAAGCGAGTCGGAGATCTTTTATTTGGCAATCCGTAGAGCCTTGCGGAACTCTACGGACAGTTGGGGAAACGGGATCATCACCTTGATGGTCTTAAGTATTGTTGCTTATTCAACGTATTAACAGTAATACTTAGCTTGGTACCCTACAAACGAATCACAAGCGGACGCTTGCACTAGATGGAGTTGAACAGCCTAACTCGCAAATCTACCTTTGGGCTGGAGGTTTTTGATTATTTCGGTTTCTGACTAAGTCAAGCTCTCTATGGAAAACCTTTTCCCAGTCCTTACCATTTCTTTCTTTCAAAAAATCTTTCATCGTTTCGTTATATCGTTCGAGCCCTTCAGAAAAAATGCAACCTACAGGTACTGATTTAAACCCGAATACCGAGCACAGAGAGTCCCTTGCTCTTTCCACTTCAGAGGATTCATCAACGAGTAATCCAGCGGCCAAAAGCTGAATCTTACCATTGCTAATATCCTTTTTTGCTGAAAAGTAATTGTATTCCTCTGAAAGGCCGTAATAAAAGTCGAGCATTCCTGCTAAATGGTAAACTGAAAATAATATAAAGAGGATGGGTATGGTAAAAAATGCTTTTGTTCTATACCTGCTGTTCTTGAAAGGTATGAGCGCAACTAAAAGCCCAGAACCGAATAAACAAAGAATAATAAGGGACGAATATTTAAAATCCCATCGCTCAAGGACAACCCAAAAAAGTTCCCAATTCTGGCCAACCTTCGAAAGCTCCAAGAGAGTTTCAAGAAAAAAGAGTGTTATTGCTGTAACTATTAATATTGTCCTCAATTTCCTCATGTGCTTGTTTAGCGATGGCATACGGCCGATAACGTTGATCACACGAATTTATCAGATTTTCGCGAGTAGCACAAGGGATGCCTACGCCACACTGGGGATTAATGCAGACGGGATTACAAATCCCGTTTTTATCTATAGTTCGACATGCCCTGCGGAACATGTCGAACAGCGAGGCGAAGTATTGGTGCAGGCTTTTAACTAAAAACCATTTATTTTGTAATCCATAGAACCATGACCGGATTGCCCAACGAAGTTGTTCATTTTTTAAGCAGTAAGCCTGCTAAGGCAGTCGAGCTTTTTCGCCATTTTTATGAATGTTATAAAGAATTTGGCGATACCCATATCGAGGCAACCAAGACCACAATTACCTTAGGGAAAAGCAGCAGGCAATGTTATATTTACCAGTTTAGTAAAAATTTTGTGAGTGGGGTATTAAGATTAGGCGAGCTCTATGACGAGCCAACAATTTTTTTAAAGCCGGGGGATTAAGTTCTAAAACTTTTGCTCATCATTTCAGACTTTATGAAAAAGAAGATGTATCTCCGGAATTAAAGAAATACATGAAAATGGCTGCTAAAAACGCACGCGATTAATGAGCTTTAAATCCCGTCTAGCGTCAGCTTGCTTGTCCTAATGTATAAGTTGGATGCGTAACAGGCCCTTTTTGCCCGCATAAAACTTGGCTAGCGCACGCGTGCCAGCATGGGGATTTTGCCCAATAAACCGTTATAACAATATGGTCTTAAATAAGATAATGAAAATTCTCACAGGCTTTTTGGGAGTAGTCTTAATTCTGTTCTTACTCATTTATGGTACTTGCACATTTCGGAATCCTGAGAGGCCATTAACTTATGCGAGAAGGTCGTAGCGGGACGCTACGACCAGTATGGAGATGTTTAAAAGTTGCTTTAGAACTTCATGCTATAATCGATATCAAACTGGCCCTTTACCTTAAGTGAATCGTCATCGTATGTATTATATAGCACGCCTTCGAACGTGCCTTTCACTCGCTTATCCTCAATAGAAGTGATTGTTAAGTTCATGTTCTTTTGGTCATCTGTTCGTACTCTATAACCACCTTTGTTCGGGACCTGTAAATCCAAGTACAAGAAATATCCTAAAACCTTATGAGGAAAGCTTTGGATGTTACAGTCGTATATATTTATCTCAAAAATATTATAATTAAATGCGGTGCGAACCTCCCCATCATACGCGGTCCTAGCAAATCCGTATGCACAATCAGAAAATCGTTCGGTAGCAAAATTGTAGCTCGACTTATTAAAATCCAGGGCACCGACTTTGTCAACATGAACTACTATATTATTTGACGATATAGTATTAGAGGGACCATCATCTTTCTTACAACCATAAATGAATAGCAATAAATATATTATCCCCGTTTTTAGTACAAACTTCATTCTATCTTAATCAGAAGCTAAACTAATAAATTGTTTGACATTAGCAACCTATCAATTACAACCAACTTTATATCCTGCGAATTGCCCTTATTGGTGCAAGCTTGTAGCTCGCTACCTTTTCTAATAAAGTTCGAGCTGCAAGCTCGAACTAGCAAACGCTTTACATGCTCGGAACAGCTTGGGGATGAATAGCAAATAGCATATATTTGACCCTCAAACCCTTCCAATCTTTTCACCAGAATGACTCCTAAAGCATTATCACTCACCATTTCCTTACTGGGATTAAGCTTATTCAATTCAAATGATAAGTATCTTACCATTAGAAAAACAATCTCAGAAGTTCGAGTATTGGAGGAAGGTTTGAAGTCTGAGTTGCTAGGGTTCAAAAAGATGGGCGTGTCCGAGGATTTTTTTGATGGAGCGCAAAAAGACAAAGACTATTATCCTTTAAAATTCAAACGGAACAATGACACTTTTTATCCTAACCTAAATGTAGAATACTTCTATACGGAATCTGATTCTACAGTAAATGCGGTTGTATATGATTGGGATATTATGAACCATGTAAACAATTTGAAAACGGATGTCAATAAAATTGAGGAACAGGTTTCAAGAAAAAAAGAATATGAGATCAAATACAATTCTGTCCAAACTGAACTAATTGAGCTGCTGGGTGAGCCTATTGTAAATAAAAAAGAGAAATCACAACAAGGGTATTTCTACCATTCTAGCTGGGAGAAAGGAGACATGCTGACAGAATTGAGAATGAGCTTTACTCCCAAGCTGCAACAAGCAGGACCATTTAAATTCGGGACATTCAGAATACGGCTTAAAACATTTTGGAAAAGATAACTCATTGGCTGCGCACACAGAACGCGTAGCCAATAATCTCCGAGCTGCAAGCTCGGACCAGCTTGGGGTTTATGCACGGCAAAAATGCGCTAGAGTTCGAATACATGACGGACGGAAGCATGCCAGCCATTGAAGCTATTAAAGCTGCAACTGTTAATGCTGCGGCATTGCTTGGAATGTCTGACAAAATTGGAACTCTTGAAAAAGGAAAGTTCGCAGATATTATTGCTGTGGATGAAAATCCGCTTCAAAATATAAAAACGTTGCAAAGTGTTCGATTTGTAATGAAAGACGGACTTGTTTTTAAAAATCAATGATCTATTCCCTCAACTGGTCGTAGCGTCTCGCTACGACTTTTATCTCTAAATTTTATAGGAAATTGATATACTCGCTACCTTGAGGTGGTAATGCGTTTAGGTCTTAGCGAGACGCTAAGACCAGTATGAGTTTATCCTGAGGAAAACCTCAATATCTCTTACAAAGCCTTTGTTGGTGTTCTCACCAACAAGACTATGAGAATTTAACCCTAAACTTTAAATGCATTTCTCGGTTGCTGTTGACA
>DASVUU010000018.1:0-1519 GCA_036386935.1 Cytophagaceae bacterium
TTATCAAACGGACGGGATGCCGTAGCCGGATCATCGTTACGGGTAGAAAGAGCATGCATGGCATTAAATCCACCCATACCAGCTTCGTTGATAATGGCTTCAGAACCACCCGAGATAATGACATTGGCCATTCCTAGCCTGATGTAGTTAAAAGAATCTATTAGTGCATTTGTTGACGATGCACAGGCAGAAACAGTTGAAAAGTTTGGCCCTCTTAAGCCATACTTAATGGAAATATGTCCCGGAGCTATGTCCAGAATCATTTTTGGAATAAAAAATGGGTTGAAACGGGGAGTGCCATCGCCCTTAGCGAAATTTACAACTTCATCCAGGAAAGTTTTTAACCCTCCGATTCCAGAACCCCATATAACTCCAATACGATTGGTATCTAAGTCAGCAAAGTTTAACCCCGAATCTTTAACAGCTTCATCTGTAGCTGCCAGTGCATAATGCACAAAGGGGTCTAGCTTCCTGGCTTCCTTCCTATCCATGAAATTTTCAGGATTGAAGTTTTTAACCTCACAGGCAAACTTTGTTTTAAAGTTTGTAGTATCGTATTTGGTAATTGGAGCAGCTCCGCTTACTCCATTAATCAATCCGTTCCAATATTCCGAAACGGTATTTCCTATGGGAGTAAGCGCACCTAACCCTGTAACTACAACTCTTTTTAGCTCCATTTATACCGAGGCAGCGAGATTTATTTTACGTTTTTTTCTAAGTATGCAATAGCCTGGCCCACTGTACCGATAGTCTCAGCCTGGTCATCAGGAATAGCAACGTTGAACTCTTTTTCAAACTCCATGATCAATTCCACGGTGTCCAGAGAGTCTGCACCAAGATCGTTAGTAAAAGATGCTTCAGGCGTTACTTCACTTTCATCCACACCTAATTTTTCTACGATAATTGCTTTTACTCTTGAAGCGATATCAGACATAGTTTCTATATTTTAATGGTTAAATAATTCTGTGCAAAGAAAAATAAATTCTAATTAATATCAAACCTTTTTGTTTTTGACTAAAAACCGGCCTGATGTGCTCATTCTGCGGGAATCTTTAGTATTTTCGTTTTTCTAAAGATTTAAAATTGAATCGACTTACCCTAAAATACGAACTCGACCTTGATTTTGTTTTAATCGCTATCACTTCTCAATTGAAAGACTATATGCTTTGTTTTAAATTGAACAAGCAGCTGAATATAAATTTCTACAAGATAGATGAACTAGTTATCGAAAGCAATGCTAAAGATATATTTTTTTCCAGATATCAATATCAATTGCCCGAATCTGAAACAGATGTATATTTACTCGCGAATAAAGGAGATCAAGGGTATTTGGTGCCCGAAATGAAGCAGGTAGATTATTTTATTATTATCCGTAACTATATAAGTGAGGAAGAAGTGGAACAGTTTGTTGACTCTATAAACAAACTTCCGGAAGTTCTTGTAGCAGTAGAAGTTGAACCAAGGAAGTTGAAATCTAAAGAAAATCTGATATTTTAGCCAAAAATTAATAGTGTATTTA
>DASVUU010000019.1:0-4610 GCA_036386935.1 Cytophagaceae bacterium
TATTTCCCCAGGTACTTAATTGATTAATCCTGTTTATATTTGTACACTAATTTTAAAATTACTGTAGCTTGAAGGTAATAAAAAATATTAAGAACACAGCAATCGAGGTTTTAATAAATGAGGCGAATGCGATTATGAAAGTTGCTGATTTTATTGATGATAGTTTCGATGAATGTGTCAATAAAATCCTCAATTCTAAGGGTAGGCTTGTAGTCACAGGAATAGGAAAAAGTGCTCATATTGGCAATAAGATTGTAGCTACACTTAACTCCACTGGTACCCCATCTCTTTTCATGCATGCCGCAGATGCGATACATGGTGATCTTGGAATGATACAAAAGGACGACATAGTTTTATGCCTTTCAAAAAGTGGGAACACTCCAGAAATCAAAGTATTGGTTCCCCTAATTAAAAGGGGAGGGAATACACTAATCGCACTTGTAAGTAATCGTAAATCCTACCTGGCCATACAGGCCGATTTCATAATAGATGCAACGATCGATCAGGAAGCCTGCCCTAATAATCTTGCCCCCACAACAAGCACCACGGTGGCACTTGCATTGGGTGATGCGCTGGCAGTGTGTCTATTGGAAAAAAGAAATTTCACTACGCAAGACTTTGCAAAGTATCATCCAGGTGGCGCATTAGGTAAGAAGCTTTACCTTAAGGTATCAGATATCTTTCCTTTAAATGAATTGCCCATTGTATCTTCTCAAACTGGCCTGAAAGAAATCATTGTTGAGATCTCTTCCAAGAGATTGGGTGCTACTGCCGTAATTGATGAAAATCAGAAACTGGTCGGGATAATTACAGATGGGGACCTGAGGAGGATGTTAAATAATTTTGATAATATTGCCGGCGTAAAGGCCATGGACATTATGACAAAAAATCCAACAACTATAGAGGCGGAGGAGTATGCTGTGAAAGCTGTTGATATTTTAAAGGAAAAAAACATAACACAATTGATAGTTTTACATAATCAAAAGGTAGCAGGGTTCGTACACGTGCATGATTTGTTAAGAGAGGGTCTTTTATAAGGTAAATTGAAATTCTGAAAAATTAAATTGCTTAAAATGAATAACAATAATTTTGTGGTGATAATGGCAGGGGGGATTGGAAGTAGATTTTGGCCTTTTAGCCGGACGAAGCATCCTAAGCAATTTCATGATGTACTCGGAACAGGCAGGACATTATTACAACAAACGGCAGATAGATTTGAAAAAATTTGTCCTCAGGAAAATATCTACGTTGTTACCAACAAGGTTTATGCGTCTTTGGTAAAAGAACAATTGCCTTTTATAAAAGACCATCAAGTTTTGTCAGAGCCAATCGGAAGGAATACTGCACCGTGTGTGGCATATGCAGCTTATAAGATCCATAAGAAGAATCCGCAAGCAAATCTGGTTATTGCACCTTCAGACCATATTATCTTAAAGGAGAAGGATTTTAGAGATACTATCAGAGTGGCTTTAAAAGCTACAGAGTCTCAAGAAATTTTAATTACTCTAGGCATAAAGCCAAGTCGACCCGATACTGGATATGGTTATATTCAATACCATAATGATCTAAATTCTAAACACAAGAAGGTGAAGACTTTTACTGAAAAGCCGGCCATAGATCTTGCTAAAAAGTTTTTAGAAAGCGGAGACTTTGTTTGGAATGCAGGTATTTTTATATCAAATGCAGAAACCCTTGTAAATAGTTTCCATAAGTACTTGCCTGATATGGCGGAGACTTTTGCAGAAGGGGAAGACAAATATTATACACCAGAAGAAGAAGCATTTATCGCCACCGCCTACAGCCATTGCAAAAACATATCTATTGACTATGGCATCATGGAAAAAGCAGACAACGTATTTGTTTTGCTGAGCGATTTCGGATGGTCAGACCTCGGTACCTGGAAATCTCTGTATGAAAACATGCCGAAAAACGGCCAGGGAAATGTTACCGAAGGCAATGTGCTTCTATTCGATACAAAAAACTGCATTGTTAAAACTCCGAAAGACAAACTTGTTGTAATTGAGGGGCTCGAAGAATTCATCGTTGCCGAATACGACAATGTTTTGATGATCTGTAGAAAGGATCAGGAGCAAAAGGTGAAAGATTTTGTAGCAGAAGTGAAGTCTACAAAAGATCCTAAGTTCGTATAACTACGAAGCGAGGGTTCTTTGTCTCACGACTTCATACAAAGCCATCCCAGCGGCTACTGAAACATTGAGGGATTCTATTTTCCCGAGAATCGGTAGCTTCAATGTAGCGTTGGCCTTCTTTATATATTCCGGTGAAACACCATCTTCTTCTGAACCTAAGACAATAGCTAGCGGACCTTTTAAGTCAAAACTGTAAAAAGGAAGGTCTGTTTTTTCGCTACAAGCCACTACCTGTACGCCACTGTCTTGTAGATAAGTAATGGTATTTTTCAAGTTTTCTTCCCTACAAATAGGAATGTAATTCAAGGCACCTGCGGATGTTTTCACAGCATCACCATTTATTTGCGCACCACCCCGGCTAGGAAGTATGATTGCATGGGCTCCACAACATTCGGCAGTTCGCGCGATCGCTCCAAAGTTTCTTACATCTGTGATTCTATCAAGTATTAAAAATAGGGGTGTTTTTCCACTGCTAAACAGCTCATTCAAAATATTATCAAGGGAGGCGTACATTACCGACGATAAAAACGCAATCACACCTTGGTGATTTTTCCTGGTTACTCTGTTTAATTTTTCTAAGGGTACTTTGACTAAGGGAATTTTATGATCAGTAGCCAGAGTATAGAGTTCTTTGATAACGTCATTCTTCAGTTCCTTCTGCACAAGTATTTTATCAATTTCTCTACCTGCCAAAATTGCCTCAACAATGGGCCTCAATCCGAAGATGTATTCACTTTTATCTATAGGTGGTCGTTTTTCAAACATTATCTTAGTGCTAGAACTGATGTGTTTTGCCTCTTCATTAAAAAGGGGTAATAATCGAATAACCGTTGAGCAGGCAATTGGTTAATTAGAAATCAATCTTCCAAAAACGTATAATTTTTTTTAGCTGCAGGAGGGGAAGAAGCATTACCTCGCAGTCTCGCTATTGCGAGACACGGACCCTCAAGAGGCCGGAAGGGCAGGCCAATAACCCGCCCTTTGGACCGCCCTAATAATATTTTGACCAAGTTATGGTGGATGCCAAACTTAGTCTATTGCTCATTAAATCTGCTAGAGTAATCTGAAAGAATCTTCTCATACTTAGACGATTCTTTGTCTTTACCAGCCTCCTTCAATGACCTAGATAATTGATCTAATATGTAGAAGTTCAACTCATACTCCCGATTATACGGAGCCTTTATTTTTGAAAGATACGTCAGATATTCTTCTGACCTTGAACCCATAGTATTTACTATTTCCATCGCTTTCTTTTCTTCTCCTAGTTTGAAAAGAAGAGAAATAAATGGAGGAACTGTAAAGTCAAAAGGGATCGATTTGTCAGGCATCTTTTCAAAGCAAAACAGGATTGATTTCTTTGCCTTTTCAGTCTTGCCTTCCATGTAAAGTTGTGAAGCCAGTTTATAAAACTGCGTCCTCGCATTCATAGGGAATCTTAAGTAATTCTCATCATAATATACATCAGGATTATCAAGACTTCTGTAGAAATATTTGTTGACCATGTTGTCATACATGATCTCGGTATTTATCCAGCCTTGACTTGCCCCAGGTACTTTGGCAGGAAGAAGTCTGTAAGCGAGACCTTCTAATTGAGTATACTCTTTTAGATTAAGAAAATTAGAATTAGACAAGGTGGTTGAGAAATAAATAGGGCGTTTCCAATTGTTTTGAACCAACATGTCAAGTATAATTAGCGCTTGCTTTTCTAAACTTGTCGCATTGATATTCCATGATATTCTGTCGACTAAAAAGTTGTTGAGACTATCCGATACGATGCCCATAGACATTACCTTTTGCTTATCAACCGGTAGAAATAGGTTTTTGGATGGTAGAATGGTTATTCCTTCATTTCCGCGTCCCTCTTGCTTTACAATTGGATCCTCGTTTTTAACAAGTTGGATATACTGCGCAAGGTTAATCCCATTTTTTAGCCTTGGATTTTCGCTATAATATATCTGATCATTCTTGCCTTGTATAAAATTTTCAAATTCCAATGAGATCGGTAGTGGCTCGGAATCATAGGCCTTGCGCTTCATCTGAGATATGTACCAATCTGTATTTAACAAACTTAGATTACATACCCTGACGTCGGTTCTATATCCCTCAACCTCTTGAGCATACCACAGAGGGAAAGTATCATTGTCTCCACCCGTAAATAGAATGCCGTTTTTGGCGCAGGAATTTAATAAGTTTTTCGCTGAGTCTACCGAGTGATATCTATCTGATCTATCATGATCGTCCCATCCCTCTGCGGCCATAATACCTGGAACAACTAGGGCTACTAATGTCGCTAGCACAGGCCTTGCCACTTCACTTTTAAGAATTTTTTCTAACAGTTCAGAAATGAATAATACGCCTAGTCCTATCCATATAGAAAATGCATAGAATGATCCCGTATAGGTATAATCTCGTTCCCGTGGCTCGACTGGAGGTTGATTTAAATAAAGGATAATTGCAATT
>DASVUU010000020.1:0-11455 GCA_036386935.1 Cytophagaceae bacterium
CGCAACTTGTATGTTCCTTATATCGTCTACAGTTATTTGTAAATATTCTGCCAACTCATCAGGAGATGCCTCTCTCTGAGATCTTTGTTCTATAAAAGAGGCGGCATTCTTTATTTTTGAAAGTTCAGCTACCTTATTCACAGGGATTCTGACCAGTCTAGAGTGTTCTGCGAGAGCCTGCATAATGGACTGGCGTATCCACCACACTGCATAAGAGATGAATTTAAAGCCTCTGGTTTCATCAAACATTTTAGCGGCTTTTATCAAACCTAAATTTCCTTCATTGATCAAGTCATTTAAAGGAATTTTTCCATGTTGATACTGTTTTGCTACAGAAACCACAAACCTTAAATTTGCCTTTACCAATCTTTCCAACGCCGCATGATCTCCTTGTCTAATTCTTTGGGCAAGAATTACCTCTTCCTCTGCCGTCACCATCGGCTCCCTTGATACCTCTGTAAAATACTTTTCAATTGTTGATCCATCCCGATTTGTAATGGAACTCGTAATTTTCAATTGTCTCATTTGCTCACCTCACACTCTTTAATTAATAACATTTAATAAACTACTAACAGGCCCATCCATAAATTTAGATTAGTGGTAATTGACCTTAAAATTTACAGTAAGGGCCTCGGAAAAGTTCCTTATCGAACGAAAGAACTCTTTATAATTCAAATTTTGAATAATCGGGTGCAAATTTAATTATTAAAACTTTTAGAATAATCTTTTATTTATAAAATTCTAATTCAGAGCATTGCTTCCGATAAACCAGCTTGAATTTTTTTGGTTTCCATTCATATAAATTATGGTTACCTTTATAGCTTAGTTTTGCTTCATATGGAAGGTAACGCTCAGCCATAATAAGCATTGTGTTAGATACAGCTAATGGAAGATAGTTGTGGCTGTTGATATTTACGAGCCAACTATTTTAAGAATTATAAAAAAATGTTTACTTGCCTGGCAGACTCTTTGAAAGATTGAGCTGACTAGGAATTGTTGTACTTTAGATAAAATTATGCTCTTAGATTTTGAGAAGCCTATTGCCGATTTGGAGGCAAAATTAATAGATATGAAACAGTTGGCAACAGATAATAATGTAGATGTATCTACCGCAGTCAAGTCGTTGGAAGAAAAGATCAAAACTTTAAAGAAAGAAACCTACCAAAATCTTACCCGCTGGCAACGAGTTCAGCTTTCAAGACACCCAGAGAGACCATACACCCTAGACTACATATACGACATCACTGACAAGTTTATAGAGCTTCATGGAGATCGGTCGGTGAAGGACGATAAAGCTATGGTCGGCGGGATTGGAGAGATAGGAGGACAGTCTGTAATGCTTATAGGTCAACAGAAAGGCCGAAATACTAAGCAAAGACAAATGAGGAATTTTGGGATGGCGAATCCCGAAGGTTATAGAAAGGCACTGCGTCTCATGAAGATGGCTGAGAAATTCAATATACCCATCGTCACGTTTATAGATACTCCTGGAGCATTCCCTGGTTTGGAAGCCGAGGAAAGAGGTCAAGGAGAAGCGATAGCACGAAATCTTAAGGAGATGTTCCTGTTAAAAGTACCTATCATCTGTATTGTAATAGGAGAGGGCGCATCGGGCGGAGCCTTGGGTATAGCAATAGGTGATCGGGTATTGATGCTGGAAAATACTTGGTACTCTGTTATCTCACCTGAGTCTTGTTCTTCGATACTTTGGAGAAGTTGGGATTTTAAGGAACAAGCGGCCGAAGCCTTAAAGCTTACCTCTCATGACATGCTTAAATTCAAGCTGATCGATGACATTATCAAAGAGCCACTTGGCGGCGCTCACGTTGATCCTGTGGCAATGTCTAAAAAGATAAAGAAGGTGGTGATTGACAATATCAAAATGTTAAATGATATTTCCTCAGAAGACCGTATCACTCAAAGAATAGAGAAATTCTCTGCTATGGGTGAATATATGGAAGCTGGAATCGCTAAGTAATAACCTTGAACCTATTCGTTGTAAATACCGGATTTTTCAAGCTCGATGGAGGCGCTATGTTTGGGGTAGTTCCAAAAACTCTTTGGAGTAAGACAAATACTGCGGACGAAAACAACCTTTGTACTTGGGCCATGCGCTGCCTACTTGTCGAAGATGAGGGCAAATATATTTTGATAGACAATGGTATCGGCAACAAGCAGGATGCAAAATTTTTAGGGCATTACCACTTGCATGGCACTGATACTTTGACTAGCTCCCTACAATCCATCGGAATCGCTCCATCTCAAATCACTGACAACATTCTTACTCATCTGCATTTTGACCATTGTGGCGGTGGCATCACCCTCGATTCTTCAAAGCAATATGTAAAGACTTTTTTTGAGAACGCTGTTTATTGGTCCAACGCCGACCATTGGAAATGGGCTACAGAGCCAAATCCCCGGGAGAAGGCAAGTTTCTTAAAAGAAAATATATTGCCTATGAAAGAGTCAGGACAGCTAAATTTCATCTCGCCAGATAGTTCTCCTTTTTCAAACATATCATT
The DNA here is from genome assembly GCA_036386935.1 of Cytophagaceae bacterium. Taxonomy (GTDB): domain Bacteria; phylum Bacteroidota; class Bacteroidia; order Cytophagales; family Cytophagaceae; genus DASVUU01. The sequence continues at coordinate 2,523 of DASVUU010000020.1, forward strand.
CTTATTTGCTGATGGACACACAGACAAGCAAATGCTGCCTCATATAAAGTATAAAGGTCGCACCATTGTCTTTGCGGCAGATCTGCTGCCATCAGTTGGTCATATCCCGCTGCCCTACGTGATGGGTTATGACACGCGGCCCTTGCTCACGATGCAGGAGAAGTCAAAGTTTTTATTAGACGCGGCGCAAAACGAATACATCATCTTTCTAGAGCATGATCCAATCCATGAATGTTGTACCGTTATAAATACCGAGAAGGGGGTAAGGCTTAAAGAAACTTTTAGCTTGAAAGAAGCATTAGACCGTATCTGAAGCGGAGGTAGCCACCCACTTTCTTTATCTTTTGACATGGACAGTTTAGCTAAAGCAGCGTTATTTGCTGCAATTAGCGTATTTAATTTTGCTTTCCAATTTGCAACATAACGGCCAGCGGCACCTTTTCAAAACGCTCATTACCAAACCGAAACAAATCGATTTCACTGCTAGATTTATCATACAATCTGTTTTTAAGGATGGACTTTGCTCGGTGCAAGCGGATTTTAACATTTTCTGGCGAGATTTCAAGAATATCTGCAGTCTCGTTCACGCTTAAGTGTTCAACTTCTCGCATTAAATATACAGACCTCAAATTCTCAGGTAAGGTATCAATGGCATCTTCCAAAATTTTCTTCAGTTCACCGTTAGATAATTTATGGTCTGAGTTTTCTCTAGGATCAGAACCGTGATCTGCCACATCAAAGAGCAGTTGAACCCAGCGTTTAGCCTTATTCAGACTAGCATTGGCGTTGTTTATCAAAATTCTGACAAGCCAGGTTGAAAACTGCGCATCATTGCGGAACTTGGACAAATTAACATAGGCCTTTAGATAGGTATCCTGAAGTATATCTTCCAGTTCATCCTCATTTTTTACAATGGATCTAGCAATGCGATACAGTCTCTGATTATATTTTTGGATGATGACTTTATACAATTCCTTCTCACCCGTCTTTATTTTTTCTATTAAAACCGTGTCGTCCATACTACCTTTTTACATTAGATAAGATTTCGAAAGAAACGTTACAAAAATGGAATAATTAATTTACTTCCCTTTTTCTCTTTCCCCATGTTCAATAAATTTTCTATAAAAAGATTAAATGTCCTGTAACCGATCAAGGGCCAATCTATCTAATTAAAAAACTTAAACTTATATTCTATGAACTTACTCATTGTTTCCTTGGTCATTTTTGCATTAGCGGCTGTATTTGGATTAGTTATCCTACTGAGAATTCTAAAAGGTGACGCCACTCCGAAACCAGCCGTCTTTGTTCACGGGCTTCTTGCTGCGGTGGGGCTAGGGCATTTAATTTATTATGTTGTAAATAATATTGAAAAACCACCCACTACAAGCCTTGTCATCTTACTGGTCGCGGCCTTAGGGGGCTTTTTCCTCTTTTTTATGGATATGGCTAAGAAGCCCTTGCCGAAATCCGTTGCATTGATCCATGCAGGTGCCGCGGTTGTTGGAGTCGTTATGTTGGTATTGTTCATTATAGGGATCTAATGAAAGAAGATATTTTAAAAGGGAAAGGTGCTTGGACATCCTATCCATATTATCATAGTACATTTTCCATTAGCATTGTCCCCAACCGGATTTCTTTTTGACCTTCTTGCATATCTCTATCATAGCCCTACATTAGCTGTACCAGCATTTTACATGATGGCGTCGGATTAGCGGGCGCCTTATTAGCTGCTGTCTTTGGTATATGGGATTTTACCAATCTGCCTAAAAATGATTTGATATTTCGCAAAGCCGCTTATCATGCGTGCCTGACCTTGGCCTCAGTCTTCATTTTTATCGTACTTTTGCCTTGAGGTATAAGGTTTTCCCGCTAATCGAAATCGTTAGTTTATTGGAATTGGTAATAAATAGTTTAGCTTTATTACTACTCTTTACTGGTGGTTATTTTGGAGGGGACCTGATATTGAGACACAAGGTTGCAGTGATCGAAGATGGGTCTTGACAAAAGCATAATAGTTGTAAGCTACATTCCTTAAATGGCCTCCACCGGTGGGCCTTGTTTTCTTAAACATGATTACAGCGTATTCGTTGTATTCTCGTACTTCATCGAAGGTCCTTCTGGATATTGAATTGGGAAGATCTAAAGAAGTATAATACGTTTATGGGAAATATTGGTACTTTATGAAAGTTGGAATAGCATTGTCTGGAGGAGGGGTAAGAAGTTTTTGCCAATTAGGAGCATTGAAGGCCTTGAAGGAACATGGTGTTGTGCCAGAATTAATTTCTGGAACCAGTGGCGGTGCGGTCGTCGGTGCCCTATATGCGGCGGGGCTTGAACCTAATGAAGTTTTAGACATCCTTCTGACTACTCCAATATACCGTTATGTAAGACCTGTATTGAGCAGGTATGGGTTTTTGAGAATTGAAAAACTAGCATCTCTTTATAACCTCTATCTCCCTAAGAAAACATTTGAAAGTCTTCCGATCAAATTAGTGATTAGTGCTACTGACATCAATCATGGGAAGACGATCTATTTTACAGAAGGAGACCTAGTAAGGGCCTTGCTTGCCTCTAGCTGTATACCAATCTTATTTAGACCGGTAGAAATTGATGGAAGGCTCATGGTAGACGGTGGTATTTTGAACAATATGCCCGTCGAGCCTCTCATGGGCAATTGCGATTTTATTATCGGAATACATTCTAATCCGAACAATGAACAGTTCCAAATAAGCAATATAAAGAAGATGATAGAAAGGACTTTTCACCTTGCTATTTATAACAATGTTCATGAGAGGGTGAAATATTGTGACCTGTTTATAGAGCCCCCGGCACTAAAAGTTTATGGGCTTTTTGATTTTTCGAAATCAAAAGAAATTTTTGAGATAGGGTATAATTTTACTAAGAATCTGCTTTCGCAATCTCCTAATATTTTTGAAAAAACTTAATTAATAAATATTTGAATAATAATATTAAATAGAAGAAAGTATTATTATTTCAATAATAAAATTGGTTTTTCTTATAATTTTTTAAATAATTCTTGAATCCTCAAAATTATATCTAAATTGTAATTTAACATTAGCGTGTGCATTCCCTCAACGAAGGGAATTACATTGAAAAGACATTAGCTAACCTCTAAATTTTAAATTAAAATGAAATATATTCTTACTCTTAGCCTTTTCTTATTTGGATTTATAGTATCTGCCCAACACCACGATCATCAGGCTCGTTTTGGGGTAAGGTTAGGCTTAAACAAATCATCAAATTACGGAAGGCAATATGAAGAATGGGATAAAATAACACCGTTTGAAAATAAGCTAAGCTTCACAGGTGGAATATATGTGAATTCAGAACTAACAGAACACTTCTGGCTGAAGCATGAGTTTATGTATGTCAATAAAATTTACACGTACGATACGCTAGGACAGGCTTTAAAAGTTTCCCAACACTATATTGATGTATATCCCTTAAATGCTACTTTTCACATCAAAGGATTTCAGATTTTCGGAGGTCCCGCCTTCAGTCTATTTCTAGCACAAGGAAAAGAATACCTCGATACTCTTAAAAAAGTAAAAGCTACGACAGATATATCCAATAGGAATATTTTTGAGATTGGATACATCACGGGTATCGAATACGAATTTCCCTTTGGTCTTAATCTAGGCATACGCTATATCAAACAATTCACCTCACTGTTTCAAACAGAAAAGAATGGTCCAAGGGTGGATATTTTTAGTCAAAACCTTTTATTCACTGTAGGTTATTCATTAGGTAAAACCCATAAGACCTTTAAACTAGAAGAATAGACCGACTCACATCCATTTCCTATGTCATTTTTATATAAATTCAAAGAGTTCGCATTCAAAGGCAACGTCATTGACCTTGCGGTAGGTATTGTCATTGGTACTGCCTTTGGCAGGATCGTTACTTCTTTGGTAGCCGACATCATCATGCCCCCTATTGGGATGATCATAGGTGGAGTAGATTTTTCTGATCTTAAAGTGGTTTTAAAGGAAGCAGAGAAGGATGAAACTGGGAAGGTAATTAAAGAAGTCGTTTCGGTGAACTATGGACTGTTTTTTCAAAACATCTTTGATTTCTTAATTATTGCAGCCTCGATATTTTTATTGGTAAGTCTAATTTCGACATTTAGAAAAAAACAAGAAGCACCGGTAGCTCCCGCAGCTAAAAGCGACGAAGTATTGTTGTTAGAACAAATTAGAGACCTATTAAAAACCAATAAAAACTAGAAAGAATTACTTCTTATTGCAGGTTTCACAATACATTCGTTTCAAACGGTCGTTGCGCAAGAGAGATGTTACTTGTTTCTCTTTCCCAAACAACTCACAGAACCTTGTAGGATTGGCATCTCTTGCTTTGTTGATATAGACAACGAAGTCTTTTTTCTCGAGGTCTTCCCTCTGTTTTATAGCAATGGCCAAGGCTTTAAATAACATGTCTTCATGATAGTTTCCCTTTTTCAAATAAGGCAACACGGCATCCTCTGCAAAGTCGTATCTTCTTTGAGATATAAAAAAGTCTGTAATATTTAATACATCATTTTCCGTCAGATCTACAGATCTATAGTGCTTTTTAACCGTTGCTGTCGCTTCTTCGGCTTGTTTGTTTTTAGCAACCTGGTTGTAATACCTAGCTGCAAGCATATAATAATTGAGGTATAACCTCGTGATAAGCTTCTTTTCTATCTTGGAAGTATATAGCTGCCGTATCCTTTTGATTAAATATTCTGGCTGATCTACAAACGCTGAGTCTTGTTGCCATTTTGCAAGCGAAAGTTGCAGTATGTTGTAGTTGATGTAGGGGTTTTTAGGGTCAAGCATGGAGGTTTCTTCCAGCTCCTTTAAAAGGTCTGGTCTTGGCGAAATAGCATGCCTATATACAAGTTCGTTGTTAATAAGTTGAGCATATAAGGGGGTCTTGGGTAATACCAGGGAATCTAACGAAACACTGTCCTTATTTTTAATCGCTTCAAAAATTGCAGCCTGTATGGATGATGCAAGCTGTATATCGTCTCTCACCACGGCATTTTTGAAATTGAAAATTAAATCCCGGGAGTTTTTTGTCAGGACATTATTATCTGCAATGGTGAGTTTTACATGCAATAGTTTTGCTGGGCTTAACTTAGTTTGGACGGTGTAGAAGTTAGAGTCTACCGGCAGTTCATCGAGAATGTAACAACTGTCGACAAGCTTTAATTTAGAAAAAGGTGAACCGGAAACATCCTTAAAGAATTGATCCCAATTGATATCATTTTTAAAATTCGGCACGATACTGTCCTTTTGAAAAGTTTGCATTAGCCTCAAGAAATTTTCCGCAATCTTTGGTTTGGAAGTCAAGTTCTTTTCATGGTAAAAAACGGGGTTTAGCATGGTGATTTCTGCACTTTTTATGCTAAATCTTCGAAAGTCTATAGTGTCTAATTGAGCTTTTATTTCTTTTTGAGTAAAATATAGTTTGTCTTGTTCTATGGGTAGCGCAAAACTAAAATGTTTCCTTTTCTGAAGTGCGGAAGGAGAGATAGTATCGTAAAATAGTTCATTCGGTAAAAGGCCCGGAGCATTTTCAATTGCTGGAGTCGGGTAATAGTAGGCACAAATTGCATTGTCTTTTATGAATAAGATGTTTCCAAATATCTCTTGATCTACCAGCTCTGGCGGTACATCACCTAAAAAAGTTGATAAGGTACTGTCATTATTAACGTTTCTCTTTAAGACCGTTTTAACGTCCACGGGAGGTAGCAAAATTCCATCATAAGCCCATGACTTATGCAGACGGTTACCTTCCTCACATTTCAATTGACTTCTTGAAATTATGTCTACAGCAATTTGACTCGATTCGTCAAAGGCGTCTTTAAATTTCGCTAGGTCTGAAATATAGAGATATGCTTTCCCATTTTCAATAACCACATTTTTTGAACTCTCATCTTCAGTTTCCTCAAGGTATTTATTGATCTTGTAGCATTCCTTTCCAGCGGCCATGCTGAGTCCATAGGCGTTCTCAATGTTATTATTCTTAGAGGAAAAATATATCTTCTTATTTATCTTAGAATACAAGGAGGGAGGAAATTGAAAAGGGAGCGTACCAAGAACTTCTGTAAGATATATCGCCTTACGGCCGGCGTTTATGGCGACGCCAACACCCATCAAATAGAATGCTGGGTTGGTGATAATTGCGTTGTTAGACGCAGTGTTCAATGCATTTTTTGTAAAATAGTAGGCTGCCTGTTCATAGCTCTTCACCTTTATATATTCTTTCGTTTTATATATTGAGGCAGGCTTATCTACCATTACCAGGTCTATTATCTCACCAACTTTGTCATGGGTACCCTTGAAAAAGTGGACGCGATTTTCCAGGGTTTTTAATTCAGAGTTTTGCTGGGTGTGAGTGACAGATTCGTGTTGGAGGATATAGTCGACCTGATTTTGGGCAGCTTGTTCGAGTGTAGAGTCAGCCGTTATTTTTGGAAGGTGCAGAGAATCTCTGGCCTTATTTATTTCAGTAATTAAAAGTGAGGTGAATAGTGCTTTGTCAAATTTATTTAGTTCTATAAGCGTTCCCGGATTTTGTGAAAAGGCAGCATTTACTGAAAGAATAATTATTAAAAATAAATAGCAGTATTTTTTCATGCTTCCCTTTTCATCTTTCACTTTTGATTAAACATTCGCAGCTTTATTTCGGTGAGTTTCTTTTTTGTATTAAGAGCAAAATCGCCCTTCATCATCCAATCATAATACGAGGGGTCTTTCTTAAGAATGTCACACACCTTCATATTCTTGTATTTTCCAAAATTAAAAATCTCTTCTCCTTTGTCGTTGAAACCTATTCGACCCGCCAAGTCTGCAAACTGGGTGGCCGTGAGTGCATGCAATACCGCCATATCATTTTGAATCGGCGTATTTTCATTTCCTTTTCCATCTTTTATTACCACGTCTTTATAACGGTGTATCTGAGCTTTCAACACTTCGTAAGTAGCGATTGTATCAGCTTCCGCACTATGAGCGCCTACTAGATCTTTATCGCAATAGAACTTATACGCAGCACTTAGATTTCTGGGTTCCATTAAATGAAAAATTCTTTGCACGTCAATCAATTTTCTATTGCAGACCTCAAAATCTATGTCACATCGAAGGAATTCCTCTACCAAGACAGGTACATCAAATCGTATAATATTGAACCCACCAAGGTCGCATCCTTGCAAAAACTGGTTCAGCGAATTTGCCAAACTAGCGAAGGTAGGAGCATCCTTTACATCCTCGTCGTATATTCCATGAATTAAACTAGACTCGATCGGGATAGGGACAGTAGGATTTACTTTTGTTGTCTTCCTCTGTACATCTCCATTTGGCATTGCTTTTAAAACGGAAAGCTCTACTATTCTGTCGGTGGTAATATTTATCCCTGTGGTTTCAAGGTCAAAGAAGGCCAGAGGCTTTTTTAAGTTTAAAGCATTGGGAAAAGACAGAGGCATTTGATCTATAGAATTCATTTGGAGCTTATTGATATTTGGTACCTTAAAATAATTAAACCTTCTGGTAATTATCTTTAAGGATGATTTTTTTTGCTAGTTCAGTAAAATTTATTCCTTCAATCTCACCTGACCCTAACAACAACAGGTTTTTATTTTTCCAATCTAACGCCAGTAAATGCCTTTCAAGCATATCCTTTTGGTCTAAAACCATCAAATTTTTATTGTGGAATGCGGATTTTATCTCCTCATGAGTTACGTTACCTAGGCCAGATTCACCGTTGTTACGGTAATAAATAATAATGTCGTCGGCCGATTTAAATGTATCTGCATATTGAGAAAGGTACTGTCTGGTAGTCCCCGAGTGAAATTTCAGATCTAACATGGCGACCAGTTGCCTCTTAGGATATTGTTTTTTAACAGCGTTAGTTACTGCTTTCAATTTTGCAGGTGTATTAGCGATGTCTTTAAAGACTTTTGTATAAGCGGCATCCTCTAATATCTGAGTGTCACTATCTGTGCCGTCAAAAGATTCCACTGCTTTATAGAACATCTCGTCAGAAATACCAATTTTAGAACAAATCGTTTTTGCTCCATTGATATTCTTCATATTATTCTTGCCAAATATTTTTAGCGGAACCTTTCCAAAGTCTGTAAGGAGGTAAGTTTTACCGTTAGAGATTTCATTTTTATGTGCTGAATATTCAATTCTTTGTACATCGTCTCTTTCTTTCTGGCAAATCATAGACGCTACAGGATCGGCTTCGCTGCAGATGAGTATGCCTGCTTTCGGGGTAGAATCGGCAAAATGGTCGAATTGTTTCACGTACTCATCATAACTAGGATAAACGTTGAGTTGGTCCCAAGCTACACCAGTGACTAGGCCAATATGGTGGTGATAATGGAGGAATGTAGGGCTTGGGTCAATCTCTGATGTTTGGTACTCATCACCTTCAATTATTATGATCGGAGCCTCATCACTCAACTTTATTCTGCCTTTTAAACCATTTTGTGCAGTAGCTATGACATAATCAAAGTCTCTTTTGAAATAACGTAGCACATGTAACACAATGGCAGCAATAACATTCCTTCCATGGGTTCCTGCAATGACAATCCTTTGCTTGTCCTGTGAATGAAGGAAGACATATTCCGGCAGAGATAATATCTTCAGGTCCATGGCACGGGCCTCTAATAATTCGTCGTTATCGCCCTTAATATGAGAACCTATCACTACAAAGTCTATGTCTCTCGACAGATTACCTTTATCCCAACCTGAAGCTACAATTGAGAGATGCAAGGTCTCACCTATCTCCTTCAGAGCTTCTGGAATACTCTCGTCCGAACCGGTTACCACGCATCCCAAATCACTTAATGCTAAGGCTAAATCAAGCATGGTTTTTTCACCGATACCTATTATGTGAACCTTTTGCTTACTATATTCCATTCAAAG